>NZ_JBEXUE010000514.1:0-6852 GCF_040614275.1 Streptosporangium sp. NPDC006013 | reverse complement strand
AGTCGCTCACGCCGAGGTCGCGCAGGGTCGCGATGCCGTCGCGGAACCGGACGGCATGCCGGATGTGCCGGACCCAGGTGCCGCCCGCTGGCCGGACGCCAGCGGGGCGGCGGTCGGTCCGGGGCATCCGGACCCGGTTCGGATACGCGGCTCAGCCGCCGCTCTTGCGGCGGAAGGAGCGCTTGGCCGCAGCCGGGCCGTGAGCACCGTGGATCTTCGAGGCGTTCTTCCCCTTGCCCCCGGCGTTCGCGTCCGCCTGGGCGAGCTTCTTGCGCTCCAGGGCCTCGCGGAACTTGCGCTTCAGTTCGTCGTCGGAACTCTCAGGCTCCTCCGGCGTGACGTCAGACATGCAGACCTCCTGATCTGGCCGATCCGGCTGATCCGGGCGGACGGTCCCACCCTGGCCAGCCGGACCTCATCCTCTCATGTTTCGAACATGGGTCCGGCTGGCTGGAACGCGTCGCGGGCCTGACCGCGAGGGCCGGTCGCCGCCGGTGCCCGCGGCGGTGCCTTTGGCGGCGGCCGGGACGTGTGGTGACACGGGAGGGCGGGCACTCCCGCTAGTTCAGGTCCATGGCCATCAGCAGCAGCAGTCCGGCGAGATGGCCGACGACCACGAAGACGATCACGAAGACGAAGACGAACTTCGCCGGGCCGTGCTCGAAATGCCGGCCCTCCTTGAGCGCGGGGCGCGCGGCCTGGCGCTCGGCGATCCGCTCCTCGATCGACTTGCTGTGAAACATGGGGATCCTTTGCTCGCCGATGCTTGGGGCGATAATAGTTTGTGTATTAATTATCGTACTATGTCGGGTGGAGGTGCGCGTGAGTGACATGACTGATCCCCTGAGTCTGGAGAGCCAGGTGTGCTTCGCCCTGGCGGTCGCCTCGCGCAACGTCATCGGGGTCTACCGGCCGCTGCTGGAGCCGATGGGGCTGACCCACCCCCAGTATCTGGTCATGCTCGCCCTCTGGGAGCAGGCGCCGCTGTCGGTCAAGGAGCTGAGCAAGCTACTGAGACTCGACCCCGGTACGCTGTCCCCGCTGCTGAAGCGTCTCGAGGCCGTTGGCTACATCCGGAGGCAGCGTGACGGCCAGGACCAGCGTGTCCTGGCAGTCTCGCTCACGCCGGAGGGCCGAGGGCTGCGGGACGAGGCGGAGAAGGTTCCGCCGGCGATCGTCAGGCGTCTGGGAATGAACCTGGAGGAGCTCCAGGAGCTCCACCGGTCGCTGAACCGGGTGATCGCCGCGGCGGACGGCGCGCATCACTGATTCATGTGGAGAGGAAAGGCTCATGGCTGGAAGCCACGGAGGAAGTCCGAAGTCTTGGCTTGCGGTGATCATCATTCTGCTGGGGTTCACCGTGGGAGGCGTGGCCCTGTGCCTTGGCCCCAACTGGATGTTCTTCTGGATCGGGACCGGGATCGTCGCGATCGGCGGAGTGGTCGCCCTGGCGGTCGACATCTTCTCGGATGTCATCATCGACGCCCCTCGGGTGCCGCTGGACAACGGCAACAGCTGATCAGGCCTCCTGCAGCGCCTCCTCGACAGAGGTGAAGACCTCGAAGGAGGGGCGTAGGCCGGTGATGGCGAGGATGCGCTCCAGGGTGCCGTGCACGCCGACGAGCGCCAGGCGGACACCCAGAGCGCGACTTCGCTGGAGCGCCAGGATCAGCTCCGCGACCCCGGTGGAGTCGCAGAAGGTGAGCTCCGTGACATCGGCCACGATCAGGGAAGGCGCTTCGACCTCCCATGCCCTCTCCATCTCCAGGCGGAAGGCGGGGGCGTGCCGGTAGTCGAGCTCTCCGAGCACCTGGACGACGAACACCGTCCCGAGCAGCCTCGATGAGGCGGTGAAAAAGGTCATGGTCGGCTCCTTCGCCCGCGGGTGACAGGGCGGGCTGCCCTTTTTCCTACCAGGTCCGGTGCCGCCGTGCTTCTGGAGGGCGTCAAACGACCCGGTAGAGCAGCTCGGGCCGGCCGACCCCACCGTACTGGGGAACCCGGCGGGTGATTCCGCTCTCCGTCAGGTGCTCCAGGTAGCGGCGGGCGGTCACCCGGGAGACGCCGATCGCCGCCCCGGTGGTCTGGGCCGACAGGCCGCCGGGGGATTTGCGCAGCTCCGCCAGCACGGCGTCGAGAGTGGCCTGGGTCATCCCCTTGGGCAGGAGGCTCTGCGCCGGGCCCCGCAGCGCCGCCAGCGTGCGGTCCACCTCGCCCTGGCCACTGGCCTCTCCCAGGCCCTCCACCGACGAGCGGAACTCCGCGTAGTGGGTGAGCTTCTCCTTGAGCGAGGCGAAGGTGAACGGCTTGAGCAGGTATTGGGCCACGCCGACGGAGACCGCGGACCTGACCACCGACAGGTCCCGCGCCGAGGTGACCGCTATGACGTCCGACATCACGCCCGCCGCCCGCAGCGTCCGGCACACCTCAAGACCGTGCATGTCGGGCAGGTAGAGGTCGAGCAGGATCAGGTCGACCGGGTGGCGCCGCAGGAAGCGCAACGCCTCCCCGCCGGACCTGGCCACCCCCGCCACCCGGAAGCCGGGCACCCGCTCCACGAAGACCCGGTTCGCCTCGGCGGTGATCTCCTCGTCCTCGACCACCAGTACCGAGATCATCGCGTTTCCTTTCCGCGCGGCGGCAGCCGTACGGTGAACACCGCGCCGGTCTCGCTCCCCGGGACGGTATGGGCCGTTCCCGTGGCATGGGGTGCCCGCACCGGGTGACCGGCCTCGACGGTCCCGCCGACCTCGATCGTTCCGCCCAGGCGGCGGACCGCCTGGCCGACCATGGCCAGCCCGAGGCCGCGGCCGTCGCCCTTGGTGGTCCATCCCCTGCGGAAGGCCTCGCCCGCTGTCGCGGGGTCGAGCCCCGGGCCGCTGTCGGCCACGCTGATCACGAAGGCCGTCTCGTCGGCGCGCAACCGCACCTCCACCCGGGCGGGCGGGGTTCCCGTCATGGCCGCTTCGACCGCGTTGTCTATCAGGTTGCCGACGATCGTCACCAGATCGCGGGTGTCCAGGCCGAGGTCGTCGAGCTCGCTGTCCGCGGCGATCGCCAGCTCCACCCCCCGTTCCCCGGCCTCGGCGCTCTTGCCCAGCAGCAGCGCGGCGAGCACGGGTTCGCGTACGGCGCCCACCACCCGGTCGGTGAGCTGCTGTGCGGCCCTGATCTCCGCGGTCGCGAACGCCACGGCCTGCTCGGCGCGGCCCAGCTCGACGAGGGTGATGACCGTGTGAAGCCGGTTGGCCGACTCGTGCGCGGCGGCCCGCAGGGAGTCGGCGAAGCCGCGCTCGGCGTCCAGCTGCCCGGCCAGGGACTGCAGCTCGGTGTGGTCGCGGAGGGTGACCACGGTGCCGAGCGAGCGGTTGCCGGAGCGGACCACCGCCGCGTTCACCACCAGCGTCCGCTCCCCGGTCATATGGATCTCGTCGGTGCGGTTCTCGGCCGTCGAGAGCCGCTCGCCCAGTGCGGAGGGAAGGCCCAGCTCGGTGACGTGCCGTCCGTTCACCTCGCCCGCGAGGCCCAGGAGCTCCCTGGCGCCGTCGTTGCAGAGCGTCACCCTGCCCGCGTCGTCGACGAGCAGCAGTCCCTCCCGTACGGCGTGCAGGATCGCGTCGTGGTACTCGTACATCCGGCTCAGCTCGGTGGGGCCCATGCCGTGGGTCTGGCGGCGTAGCCGGGCCCCGACCAGATAGGTGCCCGCCCCGCCGAGGGACAGGCCGAGCAGGCCGATCAGCGCGGCGCCGGCGATCTGGCCGCGGAGCCTGACGCTGATCTTGTTGATCGTGATGCCCGCGCTGACCAGGGCCCTCACCCGGCCGCGGTCGTCGCGGACCGGGGCGACGGCGCGGACCGAGGGACCGAGCGTGCCGGTGTAGGTCTCGGTGAAGGTCTGCCCGGCCAGGGCGGGTGCGGTGTTGCCGAGGAAGCGGTGGCCGATCTGGGCCGGGTTGGGATGTGTGTAGCGCACGCCGTCCAGGCTCATGATCGTGATGAAGTCGACCCCGGTCTCCCGCCTCACCCGTTCCGCGTACGGCTGCAGGACCGCAGAGTCGCCCAGGGAGGCGAGGACGGAGGGGGAGTCGGCCACGCTGATCGTCACCGCCCTGGCGGTGCCGACGGCCTCCTCGACGAGCAGGTCGCGCATCTGCAGGAAGGCGAGCAGCGCGCCACCGGTCACGGTGACGCCCACGACGACGATCTGCAGCGCCAGCATCTGCCTGGCCAGACTCCAGCTGCGCACCTGTTTGGAAAGCTCCCGCAAGTTCACGAACGAAATGTACGCAATGGTGACTTAGATCACAGCGTCGGCGGATAGTCGCTCGACCGGATTTTTCTTCTACCACGGTGGAGACACGCATGAGCGCGGCCCGAGACAGAACACACTACCTGTACATAGCCGTGATCGCCGCAGTGATCGCCGGCGTCACGGTCGGGCTCGTCGCTCCCGATATCGGCAAGGAGCTGAAGCCACTCGGCACCGCCTTCGTCGCCCTGATCAAGATGATGATCAGCCCGATCATCTTCTGCACCATCGTGCTCGGCGTCGGATCCGTCACCAAGGCCGCCAAGGTCGGCAAGGTCGGCGGTCTCGCACTCGGCTACTTCCTCGCCATGTCGACGGTCGCGCTGGGCATCGGCCTGATCGTGGGCAACCTGATCGACCCCGGGCAGGGCCTCGCGCTCACCGACGAGCTCCGCAAGGCCGCCGAGGCCGAGGCGGCCAAGGGCGGCGAGAGCGACACGGTGACGTTCCTGCTCGGGATCATCCCCACCACGCTGGTGTCGGCGTTCACCGAGGGTGAGGTGCTGCAGACCCTGCTCGTCGCGTTGCTCGCCGGGTTCGCCCTGCAGGCGATGGGCGAGCGCGGCAGGCCCGTGCTGAACGGCATCGCGCACATCCAGCGGCTCGTCTTCCGGATCCTCGCCATGATCATGTGGGCCGCCCCCGTCGGTGCCTTCGGCGCGATGGCCGCGGTCGTCGGCGCCACCGGCGTGGACGCGCTCAAGAGCCTCGGCGTCATCATGCTCGCCTTCTACGTGACCTGCCTGCTCTTCGTGTTCGTCATCCTCGGTCCGATGCTCTGGCTGGTGGCGCGGATTGGGCTGCCCTCGCTCCTGCGCTACCTGGGCAGGGAGTTCCTGCTGATCCTGTCGACCTCGTCGTCGGAGTCGGCACTGCCGCGGCTGATCGCCAAGATGGAGCACCTCGGCGTGAGCAGGCCGGTCGCCGGGATC
The DNA here is from genome assembly GCF_040614275.1 of Streptosporangium sp. NPDC006013. NCBI lineage: Bacteria > Bacillati > Actinomycetota > Actinomycetes > Streptosporangiales > Streptosporangiaceae > Streptosporangium > Streptosporangium sp. NPDC006013. The sequence continues at coordinate 1,611 of NZ_JBEXUE010000514.1, read as the reverse complement.
ACCGTGCCGACCGGTTACTCCTTCAACCTGGACGGCACCGCCATCTACCTCACTATGGCCACGCTGTTCGTCGCGAGCGCCACCGGCGCGCCGCTCTCCTTCGGCGAGCAGGTCTCCCTGCTGGTCTTCATGATGATCGCGTCGAAGGGCGCCGCCGGGGTCACCGGCGCCGGCCTGGCCACCCTCGCCGGGGGCCTGCAGTCCCACCGCCCCGACCTGGTCGACGGTGTCGGTCTTATCGTCGGCATCGACCGCTTCATGTCCGAGGCACGGGCGCTGACCAACTTCGCGGGCAACGCGGTCGCCACGGTCCTGGTCGGCACCTGGACCGGCGAGTTCGACCGGGAGCGCGCGGCCGAGGTGCTGGCGGGGAGGGTCCCGTTCGACGAGACCACCCTCCTGGACGACGACGATGACGGCGGCGACACCCCGCCGCCCGCCGCGCGCTCGGACGACCCGGTGATGTCACCGGCATAGCGGGAAACCGGGCATACGGGCCGGTGCCGGACACTCGTCTCGGGGGAGCGAGTGTCCGGCACCGGCCCGTATCAGTTCGTCTCGCCGCCCAACGAGATCAGCGCCGGGGTGAACGCGGGCGGGTTCGCCTGCTACTTCCCCGACCCGGACGAGATCGCCCCGGAGTTCGTACAGCCACGCTGACGAACTCCCAGGATCCAGCGGCGTTGACACCCCCGTTGGAGCGCCCTAGCTTGTGCAAACTCAAACGATTGATCGAAAAGGAGCGGTGGATGGCCGTCATCGATGCCCACCAGCACTTCTGGAACCTGGAGACGGGTTCCTACTCCTGGTTGACGCCGGAGGCGGGGCCGATCCACCGCACCTTCGCCCCCGAAGAGCTCCTCGGGCAGCTCGCCGCCGCAGGTGTGGAGCGGACCGTGCTGGTCCAGGCCGCCGACACCTACGCCGACACCGACGCGATGCTGGCGCAGGCGGACGCCCACGACTTCATCGCCGCCGTGGTGGGCTGGGTTCCGCTGAACCGGCCGGACGAGGCCGCCGAGGCGCTGGAGCGCTATGGACGGCACCCGAGGTTCGCCGGGGTCAGGCATCTCATCCACGACGATCCCGACCCCGACTGGGTGATCCAGGACTCGGTGGTCGAGGGGCTGGGCCTCCTCGCGGCGGCGGGGCTGCCGTTCGACGTGGTCGCGGTGCTGCCCAGGCACCTGGAGCACGTGCCGGTCCTCGCCGAGCGTGTCCCCGGGCTGCGGCTGGTCATCGACCACCTGGCCAAGCCGCCGATCAGGGAGAAGGGCTGGGAGCCGTGGGCGTCGCTGATCGCCCGGGCCGCCGAGCATCCCGATGTGCACGCCAAGGTGTCCGGCCTCAACACCGCCGCCGACGCCGAGACCTGGACCGCCGAGGACCTCCGCCCCTACGTCGACCACGCGATCGAGGTGTTCGGCCCCGACCGGCTGATGTTCGGCAGTGACTGGCCGGTGGCCATCCTCGCCGGAGACTACGCCAAGGTGTGGCGGGAGACGGGCGTGCTGCTCGCGGGCCTTGGCGAGAACGACCGCGCGGCCGTACTCGGATCAGCTGCGGATCGGTCATGAAGAGCGCCCAGGCCTCCGTCTTCGGCTTTCCCAA
>NZ_JBEXUE010000513.1:0-6858 GCF_040614275.1 Streptosporangium sp. NPDC006013 | reverse complement strand
CCGGTGGCGAAGGCCGTGGCGATCGCCGCGTCCACGGCGCTGCCGCCGGCGCGCAGCATCGACGCCCCCGCGCGCGCCGCCCTCGGGTCGGGCGCGGTGACCATCCCGCCGGCTCCCCGGGGAGCGCCCGGCTCAGCCCTGCCAGGCATCGGCGATCTCGCTCAGCGTCGCGAACCAGACGTCGCCCGCCGCCAGCATCCGCTCGATCAACGCCTCCAGGACGAGCAGGTGGTGGGCTCGGCCGATGGTCTGCGGGTGCATGGTGAGCACGTAGACCGCGCCGGGCACCCGCTGGTGGGCGTAGTCGAAGATGGTGTTCCAGCGGTCTTCCATGTCGCGGTGGGAACCCAGCGGGGAGACCCCGGCGACGTACTCCACCGAGGGCCAGTCGTCGAGATACCACGACACGGGGATCTCCACGATCCGGCTCTCCGGGCCGAACTCGCTGGCCGACTCGTAGTTCACCGTGACCCGCCGGGGCCGGTACGGCTCGAACTCCCGGCCCATCAGCGAGCTGTCCCAGTCGAAGCCGAACTCCTCGAGCAGGCCCAGCGTGCTCTCGGAGAAGTCCCAGGCGGGCGAGCGGTAGCCGCGGGGGCGGCGCCCGACGACCTGCTCGTGCTGGCGCAGCGCGACCTCCATGAGCCGGCGCTCCTCGTCGGGCCCCAGGTCGGGCACGACCTCGTGGTAGCAGCCGTGCGCGGCGATCTCGTGCCCGGCCGCCAGGATCTGCTCGATGCGGTGCGGGAAGGTAACCAGGTCGTGGCCGGGGGTGGCCCAGGTCGCCGGCAGGTGGTTGCGGCCGAGCAGCTCCAGCAGCCGGGGCACCCCCTGCTCGGCGCCGAAGTCACCACGCGACAGGTAGGACGGCGAGGTGCGGCCCATGGTGCCCATCCAGGGGGAGTGGGCGTCGAAGTCAAAGGTCAGCGCCACGGCCATCCGCTTGCCCGGCGGCAGCGCGAGGGGAGCCGAGGTCACTTCTTCATCCACGGCGGGAGCTGGAAGGAACCCGACTTGTACTTCTCAGGGGCGATCAGCACCCGCTTCTCGTCCTGGAACTGGAAGGACTGCAGCGGCACGTAGTCGTCACCCTGCTTGGCCAGGTGCGTGGCCTGGTCGAACGCGATCCGGCCGGAGGCCCGCTCGCTGTCGCTCTTGCCGATGGCGGCACCGATCGCCAGCGCGTCGTCGGGGTCGCCGACCTCGCGCAGCGCATCGGCGTAGATCATGGTCTCCACGTACGTCATCACGCCCTGCGGGTCGACGTTGTCGGTCCCGTACGCGGCCTGCCAGTCCTTCTGCAGCTGCGCGGCCGGCGGGTAGCTGGGCGAGGGCACCATGCCCGCGAGGTTGTTGAACAGCACGCCCTCGGCCTGCTGCTTGGTCAGCTCGAAGAACTGGGGCTGGTTGGGGCCGTACTGCATGAAGACCAGGGACTCGGTGGGCTTCTGCAGGAACTGCTGCAGGAAGCTGGCCTCGTTGGAGACCTGGTAGTCGGTGTTGACGATGAAGTCGGGGTCGGCCGAGCGGATCTTCCCTAGGACCGTGCCCCAGTCGTTGACCGTGCCGAACGGCACCTTCTCCTGGCCGGCGATGCTCCAGCCCTTGGCCTTGAAGTGCTTGACCAGGCCGTCGGCGATGTTCTCGCTGTAGGGGTTGTCGGAGCGGACGATGAACGCCGACTTGTTGCGCGGCTTCCACAGCCCCTGCTCGGCCCAGGACTCCGCCAGGTCGACCGGCTCGGTGCCGTAGGCGTCGTAGTCGGGGGTGATCGACCAGACCGTGGGGTACTTCGCCGGGTCCTTCTCGATGATGGCCTGGGTCTGCGCGGTGTTGCCGCCGATGAGGTAGACCTTCTCCGCCGCGGCGAACTCATCGATCTCGAAGTTGGACGTGGAGGCGTAGCCGGTGACGACCGCCTTCACCGACTCGTCGTCGGTCAGGGTCTGCACGCCCTTGGTCACCGCGTCGTTGGACTGGCTCTGCACGTCCACGACCTTGAGCTTGAACGTGTATCCGTTGACGCCACCGGCCTCGTTGAGCTGCTTGATGGCCAGCTCGGCCCCCTGCTTCATGCCCAGGCCGTCGGATGCCAGGCCCCCGGTCAGCGGGGCGAGCAGGCCGATCTGGATCTCCTTCGCGCCGGCCGCGCCGCCGGTCTCCGCGGCGGAGGTGTCGGGGGAGGTGGAGGAGGAGCACGCGGTGAGCGCCGCCAGGGCGCCGGTCACCGCGACGGCGGTGATCGCCCGGATGGGCGTCCGGGGACGGAGGAAGGGGGAACGGGCCACGGTGAAGCCTCTCTGCGTCTGTGGGACGAGGGGACGAACGCATGCGGGACATGCCGGAGGGCGTCACATGCCTGTTTTGCAACGTTCTGTCACTGTCGACAATTGAAACGTATGTTGCATCCTGCGGCAAAGGCTAGACCTGTAAAAGGTTTGTTACTTAAACTCGATCCGTCGTACCGCTCTGATCTCGTGAAACGTGGATCAGCTCGGCGGCAGGGCCGTTCCGGCCAGGAAGCCTCCGTCCACGTCGAGAACACTCCCCGTGATGAAGGAGGAGTCCGGATCGGCGAGGAACACGCACGCCCGCGCGATCTCCGCCGGCGTGCCCATGCGGTGCACCGGCTGCCCGGCGACCAGTGCCGCCACGTACTCGGCCGAGAGCGCCACGGTGGCCGGGACCTCGATCAGCCCGGGGGCGACGGCGTTGACGGTGATCTGTGACGGGGCGAACTCCAGCGCCAGGACCCTGGTGAGCATCTCCACCGCCGCCTTGGACGAGCAGTAGTGGGCGGCGCCCACCCGGGCCGAGCGGGCCGCACCGGAGGAGACGTTGACGATCCGGCGCCCGCCCCCGAGGGAGCCGGAGGTACGGGCGAAGGCCTGCGAGGCCAGCATCACGCCGCGGACGTTGACGGCGAACACCTCGTCCCACTCCGCGGCGGTCATGTCGAGGACCGGGGTGTTCGGATAGACCCCGGCGCAGTTGACCAGCACGTCCACTCCGCCGTGCAGGGCGGTCGCCTGCTCGAAGGCGGCGGTCACCGACCCCGGGTCACGCACGTCCAGGCGCACCGCCGAGGCCGCCGGTGAGCCGCCCGGGACGGCGGCGAGTTCCGCGATGACCCTCGCCGTGCGCGTCTCGTCGAGGTCGGCGACGACGACCGTCGCCCCCGCCTCGTGGAACGCCCCGGTGATGCCCCGGCCGATGCCCTGGGCTCCGCCGGTGACCAGGACGACCGTCCCGTTGAGCCTGCCGGGAGAGAAGCTGTCCGTCATGGGATGCCTTCCGGTGATGCCGGGCGGGAGCGGCCTCCTGCCGGCTCGACACATATGACCTGGGCGTTTCTGTCAGGGCTACCAGGTAACACGCATGCTAAGTTTCATTCCGCCGTCTTGACCATACATGTGAACCATATGTTTCACTTAGGGCGGCCGGGACGCGAGGGGCGGACCGGACTGGGAGGAGAGAGCCGATGACGACAGGGACCGCCTTCGTGGCGACCTGTGACCTCGCGGCCCAGGTGCGGGGCCGGGCTACCCCGGTGGCCCGGCTGGACCAGACGTTGCGTACCGGAGTGGGATGGGTCCCCGCCGATCTGGCGCTGACCTGTTTCGGCCACCTGGCCGACGACAACGTCTTCGGCTCGGTGGGCGACCTGAGGCTGCTCCCCGACCCCGCTACGGCCGTCGACCTGCCCGCCGACGGCCCGGTGCCGGGCACCCGGCTTTACCTCGCCGACCAGACCGGCCTGGACGGCAGCCCCTGGCCCGGCTGCCCGCGCGGCTTTCTCGCCCGCGCGCTGGCGGACCTGAGGGAGATCGCGGGCCTTGAGGTGAACGTCTCCTTCGAGCACGAGTTCATGCTCGGCGGCCAGGCCGAGGCACCGCCCTTCTCCTTCCAGCGCCTGCGCGGCGCCGAGCCGTTCGGCACCGACCTGGTCGCGCTGCTGGAGGCGACCGGGCTGGAGCCGGAGAGCTGGCTCCCCGAGTACGGGGACGGCCAGTTCGAGATCACCCTGCGGCCCGCCCCCGGAATGGTCGCCGCCGACCGGGCGGTCCTGCTGCGCGAGTTCGTCCGCGACCTCGCCCGCCGCCGGGGGCACTCGGTCACCTTCGTCCCGCTGGCCGACCCCGCGGGCGTCGGCAACGGCGTCCACGTGCACTTCTCGCTCCGCGAGGTCGGTGGCAGCCCGGTGATGTTCGACGCCGGGGCACCCGGCAGGCTCTCCTCGACCGCGGCCAGGTTCGCGGCCGGAATCCTGCGGCACGCCGGTGCGGTGGTGGCCGTCACCGCGCCCAGCGTCGGCTCCTACCTGCGGCTCACCCCGCACCGGTGGAGTGCCGGCGGGGTCTTCCTCGCCGAGCGCAACCGCGAGGCGCTGCTGCGCATCGCGCCGACCGTCGAGATCGGCGGCGCCGACCCCGCGGGCCAGCTCCACCTGGAGTACCGGGCGGCGGACGCCACGGCCAACCCGTGGTTGGTGCTCGGCGTCCTGATCCGCGCCGGCCTCGCGGGACTGGCCGGGGCCGAGCCCGCCCGGGTGTGGCCGGAGACCGCGACCGAGGCCGACCTGGCCGGAGAGCCCGCGCTCCCCGGCTCCCTGCCTGAGGCCCTCGCCGCGCTGGAGGCCGACGAGGTCGCCCGAGGCTGGTTCCCCCACGAACTGCTCCACACCTTCCTCGCCGTGCGACGGGCCGAGCTGGCCTGCGTCAAAGGACTGCCCGACCACGAGCTCTGCCGGAAGGTCGCCGATGTCTACTGAGAACTTCTCCGGGGACGCGGCCGGCGACCTGGAGAGCGTGCTCGCCGCCCTGCCCCTGGTCGACCACCATGTACACGGTGCCTCCTCGGGAGACCTGGGCCGCGGTGAGTTCGAGACGCTGGTGACCGAGTCCGACCGGCCGATCCCGGCGTTCATGACCCAGTTCGACTCCCAGCTCGGCTTCGCGATCCGCCGCTGGTGCGCGCCGGTCCTCGGCCTGCCCGCCCACGCCGCACCGGAGGAATACCTGGCGCGCCGCACCGAACTGGGCGCCGCCGAGGTGAACCGGCTGCTACTGGCCGCCAGCGGCATCGGCCGCTTCCTGCTGGAGACCGGTTATCGGGGCGACGACGTCCTGGACCCGGCCGGGATGGCGGAGGCGTCGGGGCGGCCCGCGCACGAGGTGGTCCGCATCGAGCGGGTGCTGGAGCAGGTGGCCGCCTCGGGGGTCTCGGCCGCGGAGCTGCCGGGCCGCTTCCGCGAGGAGTTGGAGCGCCGCACCGCCGACGCCGTCGGCCTCAAGAGCATCGTCGCCTACCGGCACGGCTTCGCCTTCGACCCGGCACCACCCGGCGACCGGGAGGTCGCCCTGGCGGCGGGCCGCTGGCTGTCCGCCGGTGAGGCGAGCGGCCAGTGGCGGGTGGACGACCCGGTGCTGCTCCGCCTCGGACTCTGGGCCGGGGTGGAGCGCGGGCTGCCGCTGCAACTGCACGCCGGTTACGGGGACCCCGATGTGGAACTGCACATGTGTGACCCGCTGCTGCTCACCCGCTGGCTGAAGCTCATCGAGCCGCACGGCGTGGACATCCTGCTGCTGCACTGCTACCCCTACCACCGCAACGCCGGTTATCTCGCGCAGGTCTTCCCGCACGTCTACTTCGACGTCGGTCTCGGCGTCAACTACACCGGCAGCCGGTCGGACGCGCTGATCGCCGAGTCGCTGGAACTCGCGCCGTTCGCCAAGATCCTGTTCTCCTCGGACGCCTGGGGCCCGGCGGAGCTGCACATGCTGGGGGCGCACCTGTTCCGCCGCGGGCTCGGCCGGGCACTGCGCGGGTGGGTCGACGCCGGCGAGTGGGCCGAGGAGGAGGCCGTCCGGGTGGCCACCATGATCGGTGTGGACAACGCCCTGCGCGTCTACGGTCTGGACCCGGCCAAATGATCGAGCCTCTTGCCTTCGGCTCGGCCGTCGACTCCGTCGAGGCCAGGCTCCGGGCGGCACTGGAGCGGCGGCTGCCCGCCGCGACGGAGCTGCGCCGCCGGCTGCACGCCCGCCCCGACCTGTCGGGGGAGGAGGGGCCGACCCGCGACCTGATCCTGGCCGAGCTGCCCGGACGCCCGGTGGACGCGGTGGCCGGTACGGGCGCGCTGGTGCGTGTCGGCGGCCCCGGGCCCGCGGTCGCGGTACGGGCCGAACTCGACGCGCTGGCGGTGACCGAGCGGACCGGCGTCGACTGGGCGTCCGGGAGGCCGGGCCGCATGCACGCCTGCGGGCACGATGTGCACCTCGCCGCCCTGGTGACGCTCTGCCACGCGGTCGGTGACACCCCCGGCGCGCCCCCGCTGGTCGCGATGCTCCAGCCGCGCGAGGAGACCTACCCCTCCGGCGCTCACGACATCGCCCGGTCGCCGTCGCTGGCGGAGCACCAGATCACCGCCATCATCGGTGCGCACGTCCAGCCCACCCTGCCGCGAGGCGAGGTCGCGGCCACCCCCGGCACGGTGAACGCCGCCGCCGACGAGTTCACGGTCGTGGTCAGGGGCCGCGGCGGGCATGCCGCCTACCCTCATCTGACCAGCGATCCGGTACTCGCGCTCGCGCACGTCGTCGTCGCCCTGCAGCGGGTGGTCAGCCGTGACGTCGACCCGACCAGCTCGGCGGTCCTCGGCGTCTCCACGCTGGCGGCCGGCAGCGCGGCCAACGTCGTGCCCGACGAGGCCACGGCCGGCGGTACGGTCAGGGCGCTGAGCGAGCGCATCCGCGACCAGGTCCGCGACCTCCTCCAGCCGGGCGTGCACCTGGTCGCGGAGTTGACCCTGGACGCGCCGCTGGTGCTGGGTGAGCGGGATGCAGCCGTGGTGCAGGT
>NZ_JBEXUE010000512.1:0-6858 GCF_040614275.1 Streptosporangium sp. NPDC006013 | reverse complement strand
AACCGGTGGTGGCATCCCCCGTCTTACCGCAGTGACCGGCACTGACGAAACCCGCCTGGGTCCCGCGCATCACCGAGAAACCGACGGAGCAACGACTCGCGACACCGACGTAGTAGGCGTCACCACCCTGCACGTCACTGAGGAGCCGGGGCCGCTCGGTGGACGGCACCACCTTCACCGCCTCCGTGTCGAGGCCGGCGGCCTCGATGAGGTCCTCCGCGACCAACGGCTCCGACGACAGGACGACGACCCTGTTGTTCCTGGCATCGACATAGCGGACACTTCCCTCGTTCTTGGCACCGGGTACCGACTGGTCGAGGCCGTCTATGTGCTTGTCGAGCTCCGCCAGTGACCGCTTGACGACCTCGGCCCGGGCACCCGCCGCGATGATGTGGGGGATGTCGGCCTCGTCGGTGGTGGCCACCACGAGGGTCTGCGCGATGGTTCCCATCAGCCACGAGCCGCCGAAACGGTCACCGAGTCTCGCACGGAGCTCCGCCGCCACTCCCGTCAGGCGAGCCTCGTTGAGCAGGCGTGCCTGGGCCTGTTCCCTGGTCAGTTCCAGGTCGCGTTGGAGCGCCTCCAGCATGCCCGACGGCGGTTTCCAGACGGGCGCGGTGACCGGACCCGTCACCTTCGGTCCGGCGGCGGCGGCCGGCACGCCCGTCAGGGTGAGCGCGGTGACCGCCAGCACGCAGCCCGTGGCGACGACATGTCTGCGGGACATGAATCCCTCCTCGACCTCGGCTTTCACAGCAAGAGGGGGAGAGCGCCCCACGGGCAACGCCACCCTAATCCAGCCGTTGCCTCCAAGGCCCCCAAAAGCCACACGCCACGCGGCAGACGATTTCGATCGGGATCTCGCCTCGCCGGCGCGCCCTCATTCCCGCGAGGGGCGACCTCCTGGGCCGGCTCGGCCGTTCCCCGGACCCGTCGAGATCAGAAGCCGTAGGCGTCGCCCAGAGCACCCTGGACGTACTTGCGCGCCTGGTGAATGCGGGACTTGGCGGTGCCCAGCGGGATGCGGAGTTGCTCGGCCACCTCGTTGTAGTCGAGCTGGCAGATGTCGCGCAGCACCAGTGCCTGGGCGAGATCGGGCTTCTCCGCCTCCAGGGCCTCCATCACGTCGAGCAGGTCCAGCCTGGACCCGGCGATCACGCTCACCCTGGCGACGTCCGGCTTCTGCAGCGGCAACTCGTCCGAGCTCTGCTCCGCGGCGCGACGCTTCAGCGAACGGTAGGTGGTCCTGGCGCAGTTGGCGGTCACGATGTGCAGCCAGGTGCTGAACTTGGCGCGCCCCTCGAAGCGGCCGATGTTGCGTGCCACCGCCAGCAGGGTGTCCTGGCAGGCCTCCTCCGCGTCCTGCCGGAAGGGGAGGATGCGCCCGCAGTGCCGGAGCACCGCGGGCTCGATACGCTTCAGCAGCTCACCGAGCGCGCGGTGGTCACCTTGGGCGGCCGCCCGGGCCAGCTCCTCGGTCGTCTCGTCCAGCGCCATCACGAGCCCCCATCAGCGGTCACGGTCGCTGGACATCCTACGGTCGGAGATCCCCGTTGCCGACCTTCGGCTTTGTTACAAAAGCACACGAACCCGAAATATGGTGATTTTCACTTCCAGCTGTGCTCCCGGCGGGTCCGCTGGGAGCACAGGACCGGTTGTCACGGTGTCGTGAACCCCAGGATGTAGGGGCTGGAGCCGCTCACGGAGACCACCCGGTAGCGGTAGGCACCGGCCGTGCCGGTGTAGCTGATCTGCTCGTCGGGACCCGAACTGTCCGAGACGGCGACGGTACCCCAACCGGTCCCCTTCCACTTCTCGAGGTAGAGGTCGAAGTCGACGCCGTCGTCCCCGTCCAGGCAGCCATGGTGCTGACCGGCGACGGTCGCCCGGTAGTAGCTGGTGCTCGGCCGGTAGACGATCTGACCGCTCTCCAGATTACCGACGTAGATCTTCGGGTAGCCGGTGCAGGTGCCCGTGCTCGGCGAGGTGATCGTGTCGGTCACCAGGGTCAGGCCGTAGGCGTTGAGGATCTCGTTGACCGGCTGGAAATAGGTGACGCCACCCGAGGTGCAGTCCCCGGAGCCGCCGGAGGCGACCCCCTGGGCCTGATCCACCGAGATGAACGAGCCACCCGAGTCGCCCGGCTCGGCGCAGACGTTCGTGCGGGTCAGCCCGGAGACCGCACCCTCGGGGTAGGTGATGCTGGTATCGAGCTGCAGGACGACTCCGCAGTGCCAGTCGGTGGTCGAGCCGGATCGGCAGACCGAGGAACCCTCGACGGCCACCTTGGAGCCGACGACGGACACGGTGCCGCCGATGCCGTTGCTGACCGCCGGCTTGGGCAACCAGTTGTGGTTCACCGCGACCCAGGCGTAGTCGCTGCCCGGGAAGACCGACGCCTGGAAGGTCCCCTGGGGCACCCGGTTGAAGCCGGTGGTGGCATCACCCGTCTTACCGCAGTGACCGGCACTGACGAAACCCGGCTGGGCTTCGCGGGTCACCGAGAAACCGATCGAGCAGCGGCTCGCGACACCGATGTAGTAGGCGTCGCCGCCCTGCACATCGTGGAGGGGCTGGGGCTGCTCGGTGGACGACACCACGCTCACCGCGTCCGTGTCCACATTCGCCTCCTTGATGAGCTCCTCGGCCACCGTGGGCTGCGCGGACAGGACGACCACCCTGTTTCTCTTCGCGTCGACGTAGCGCACGCCCGCCACGCGCGGCTTGGCGGGCAGCACGTCGTCGACCTTCTCCCTGACCAGGAGGAGTTCCGCCATCGACCGGGGGACGATCTCGGCCCGGGCACCCGCCGCGATGATGTGGGGGATGTCGGCCTCGTCGGTGGTGGCCACCACAAGGGTCTGCGAAACGGCTCCCATCAGCCACGAGCCGCCGAAACGGTCGGCGAGCCTCCTGCGGAGCTGCGCCGCGATCGGAATCATGCGGGCCTCGTTGAGCAGGCGTGCCTGGGCCTGCCGCCTGGTCAGTCCCAGGTCGCGTTGGAGCGCCTCCAGCATGCCCGACGGCGGTTTCCAGGCGGACGCGGTGACCACACTCCTCGCCCGGGGCCTGGCGTCGGCCGGCACGCCCGTCAGGGTGAGCGCGGTGACCGCCAGCGCGCAGCCCGTGGCGACGACATGTCTGCGGGACATGAATCCCTCCTCGACCTCGGCTTCCACAGCAAGAGGGGGAGAGCGCCCCACGGGCAACGCCACCCTAATCCAGCCGTTGCCCCTAAGCCCCCAAAAGCCACACGCCACGCGGACGCCCCCGGAACGCCCCGGGCCGGATTCCGGTCTTACCGACCTGTGCCGGCAGGGGCGCCGAGCTTCCGATCCATCCCCGGAAAGTCATGAAACCGGGACGTACTAACTGAGCTACCGACAAGAGCTGACACACTTAAATAAACGCCATTCTTCCTTGGCCCGAAGAGCAGGGCGTCCCGGCCGGGCGCCGGTTAATCTTCTGGACAAGCGTGTCCCTAGCCAGCGAAGGGATCTGATGAACGCGATCCTGGTGGCCTCCAACCGCGGTCCCGTCTCCTTCACCCTCTCCGAGGACGGCTCCCTGTCCATGCGCCGGGGAGGGGGCGGCCTGGTGTCGGGCCTGTCGGAGGTCGCGAAGGACCTCGACGTCCTCTGGGTCTGCGCGGCGCTGTCCGACGGCGACCGCGGAGCGGTGCGGCTGGCGCCCGGCGGCCGTCTCGATCAGGCGGGCTATGAGACCGGGGCGCTGCGCATGCTCGACATCCCCCCGGCGACCTTCCACCGCGCGTACAACGCGGTCGCCAACTCCACGCTCTGGTTCGTCCACCATCTGCTGTACGACACCCCCAACAGACCGCATTTCGACGCCAGGTTCCGCAGGGAGTGGGAGTCGTACCAGGCGTACAACGAGGCGTTCGCGGTGGCGCTGGCCGAGGATGCCCCGCACGGGGCGCGGGTGATGGTGCAGGACTACCATCTGAGCCTGGTTCCGGCCATGCTCAGGGGGGAGCGGCCCGACCTGCGGGTGGCCCACTTCTCGCACACCCCGTGGGCCCCACCCGAATACTTCAGCCTGCTCCCCGACGACGTCGCGGCCGAGGTCCTGGAGGGCATCCTGGGCGCCGACCACGCGGGTTTCCTGACCGCCCGCTGGGGCGGGGCGTTCATGGACTGCTGCGAGACCGTGCTCGGCGCCCGGGTCGAGCGCGCGAGCCGTACGGTCACGCACGAGGGCAGGACCACCCGGGTCGGCACGCACAGCCTGGGCGTGGACGGTAAGGCACTCTGGGCACGGGCCTCCGAGCCGGACGTGGAGTCGCACATGGCCGCGCTCCGCGCCCAGGTGGGCGACCGCAGGCTGATCGTGCGGATCGACAGGACGGAGCTGTCGAAGAACATCGTCAGGGGTCTGGTCGCCTACCGGGAGTTCCTCTCGGCCCACCCGGAGTGGCACGGCCGGGTCACCCACCTCGCCTTCGCCTACCCGTCCCGGCACGACCTGCCCGAATACCGCGAGTACACCGCGGCGGTGCAGCGCTGTGCCAAGGAGATCGAGGACGAGTACGCCACCGAGGACTGGGACCCGCTGATCCTCAACGTCGACGACGACTACCCGCGCTCGCTCGCCGCCTACCGGCTGGCCGACGTGCTGCTGGTCAACCCGATCCGCGACGGCATGAACCTGGTGGCCAAGGAGGGGCCGATCCTGTCGCCGGGCAGCGCGCTGGTGCTGTCGCGAGAGGCGGGCGCCGCCGCCGAGCTGGGCGAGCACGCGGTGACCGTCAATCCCTACGACGTCTCGGCCACGGCCGCCGCGCTATATGAGGGGCTGACGATGCCCGAGGCCGAGCGTGCCAGGAGGGGCGCCCTGCTGGCCACGGCGGCGACCGCGCTTCCACCGCACCGGTGGTTCGCCGAGCAGCTCGACGCTCTCGGATAAGGACGGGAAGTTTCAGGCCCTCATGAGATAGTTTTCGCGGCTATCTAATTTTTTACCTACGGGGAGCCTGAATTGACCGCGATCGCCCCCGTCAGGCTGATCCGCGACCGCGCGACCTGGCTGATCTACCTGCAGCTCGGTGTCTTCGCCACCTATCTGTACGGCCTCAGCGCCGCGCTCCCGCTGCTCCGCATCGACCAGGGCATCTCCCAGGCGGTCGCCGGGCTGCACGGGACCTCGATGGCCCTGGGCGGCATCATCACCGGCCTCGCCCTCCCCTGGTTGACGGGGAGAATCGGCCGCCGGGCCGTCACCTGGACCGGACTGGCCGGGATGAGCGTCGGCACGCTCCTGGTCGCGGCGGGCCCCACCACGCTGCCGATCACCCTCCTCGGCTACGGCGTCGCCAGCGGGATGTCCTCCATCACCCTGTACTCGGGCATGGCCGCGCTCGACGACCACCACGGGCCCGCGGGCCCGGCGGCGATCAGCGAGGCCAACGCGGTCTGCGTGATCGTCGGCATCGGGGTCCCCTTCGTGGTCAGCACCGCCGCGCAGAGCGTCTTCGGCTGGCGGGCGGCGCTACTGGTGCCCGCCGTGCTGACCGTGCTACTCGCGCTGCTCATGGGGCGTGTCTGGATTCCGGAGCGGGAGGATGCGGCGGCCGGAACCGCCCCGGAGGCCGGGTCCCGCTTCGGCTGGCGCTTCTACCTGGCCGGGGCCGTGCTGTTCTGCTGCGTCGCGATGGAGTTCTGCTTCAACCTGTGGGCGGCCAAGCTGTTCTCCGACCAGACCGGACTGCCCGCGGCGGTGGCGGCGACCGCGGTCGCGGCGTTCACCGCCGGGCTGGCGGTGGGGCGGCTGGCCGGGGGGCAGTTGGCCCTGCGGGTGCCGCCGACCGCGCTGTTCATCGGGGCGCTCCTGGTCACCGCCGCCGGATGGGCGATCTTCTGGCTGAGCGAGGACCCGGTGTTCTCCTACGCGGGCCTGGCCGTATCCGGGCTGGGGGTCGCGCTGCACTTCCCGATGGCGCTGTCGCGGGTGCTGGCCGCCTCCGGCGGGCGGCGGGACCAGGCGTCGGCCCTGGCCTCGATCTTCGCCGGCCTGGCGGTGGGAAGCGGGCCGTTCCTGCTCGGCGCGCTGGCCGACGGATTCGGCACCCAGCAGGCGTTCCTCATGGTCCCGGTCCTGATCGGGCTGGCCGTCGGAGGGCTGCTGATCGGCTCCGGCAGGCGCGCCTGAGCGGGCGGGGCTGCGGCAACGCCCGTCCGGCTGCGGCCTCACCCGCTCAGCGGGGCGCCTCTCCCTCGATGGCGTCGGCGAGCGAGCTGAGAAACTCCAGGACCCCCGGGGGCCCGTCCACCACGATGTCGGCCTCCACCTCGATCTCGGGCGACCCGCTGAACACCGTCACCCCCGGCAGCCCGGAGGCTCGTACCGCCGCGAACGCCGCGAGATCTCCCAGGTCGTCCCCGGCGAACAGCACGGACCTGGCGGCCCGCTCGCGCAGGAAGGCGCTCAGCGCCACCCCCTTGTCCATCCCCGGCGGGCGCAGCTCCAGCACGAACTTGCCCGGCTCCACCACCAGCCCGGCCTTGGCGGCCAGCGCGGCGACCGGCTCGCGCAACGCCTCAAGCGTCGCCCACGGGTCGGCGGCCTGCCGGGTGTGCACGGCCATCGCCCGCTCCTTGTCCTCGACCCTGACCCCATCCCACCCCTCGACCAGCGCGGGGAGCCCCGCCCTGACCAGGTCGAGGCCCGGGTGGACGGGCGGCGCGGCCAGCGCACCCGCCTCCCAGCGTTCGAGGCCGTAGTGTCCGAGCACCACCAGGCCGGGCACGCCGGCCAGGGAGCCGTACTCGACGGCCGTGGCGGCCGGGCGGCCGCGACGTTCTTCCCCGGCGCGTGGGGCACGGTCGAGGTGGACGGGAC
>NZ_JBEXUE010000511.1:0-6869 GCF_040614275.1 Streptosporangium sp. NPDC006013 | reverse complement strand
CGATGTGCAGGTTCACCTGCACGTCGTCCGGGGCGCGCTCCCGCAGGAGCAGGGCGTCGGGATAGAGCACGTCGTGCGTGCCCACGAAGAGCTCGACCGGCGGCAGGCTGGTCAGATCACCGTGGACGGGGCTCAGCCGCGGGTCGCGCGGATCGTCCCCCGCGGCCCAGGCACGCCCGGCCTCGATCAAGCCGACGCTGCTGAGCCATGGATCACGCCGTTCGACGACGGGGATGTCGGGGTGGGACATGGTGATGTCCAACCACGGTGACAGCAGGATCAGTCTGCCGGGCCGGGGCAGCGCGGAGGCGGCCAGGTCCTGCGCCAAGGCCAGCGCCAGACCGCCTCCGGCCGAGTCTCCGGCGAGGAAGACAGCCTCCGCCTCGCAGGTCTGTAGCAGGTCGCGGTAGACAGCGGTGAGGAAAGGAAAGGCTTCGCGGTAGGTGTGCCGGGGAGCCAGTCCGTAGATGGGCACCTCCACCCGCATCCCGGCATCGGCGAGTGCGAAGACGAAGCTCCAGTGCTCTTTGGTGATCTCATCGATGTAGGCGCCGCCGTGCAGGTAGATCACCGCTTTGGCCGGGGCCGTGGCCGAGCGCGGGATCACGGTGTAGCAGTCGAACCCCTCCAGGCTGCGCCGGTGCACCCGGTGCCGTGCGGCCGCCCGGGCCGGGGGAGCCGGATCGGCCTTGACTGCGTTGATCGCCTTGCGGGCCCGCTCGGCGGTGGCCATGCGCGGCTTGTACAGCCTGCGCAGCAGCACCGACAGGACCCTCATCTGCACGCTCATCACGCCTCCTGCGGAGCCTGCGGCTCATTCATGACCGGCTTCATATCCGTCCCTTGCCGACGCGCCGGCTGCCACCCGCGATCGGGCCTGCCCATGGGGTACGCGGCACGTCGTCCACCACCTGCACACTGCGCGGCACCTTAGTATCCGGCCGGCGTGGTACGACGAATACTGGAATCCGCCTGCCGATAGGGGCACGGTTCGGGCGACGTCCACAACCTCCGTGTCCCGGGTACACGACCGCGTATGCAACGCGCCAATCAGCTGTGTGGTTGAAACGTACATTAAATAGTTAAGTAGAACATGTGTCGCCAAAAGGCGATCCATTCGGTTCAGCTGCGATTTTCGTACTTAACTCCCTCTTTACCGATCAGTACTGATCGCCGACTACAGACATCACGCCTGTGACGATCTACCATGACACTCAACCTTGACAAAAGGTTAAACAAGGACACGGGCCGTCGTGTCATCGAACCGTACGGAGCGAGGGTGGAATGTGGCCCGGCGATGCCGTGTGGAAACAACGGATACGCGGCGCCATGAAAATCAGGGGTGATTCCATGCAGATCAACCGATTCAACGGGCCGGTGCTCTCGCTCTTCCGCATCGTGACAAGTCTTCTCTTCCTGTGCCACGGCCTGGCGTCGATGTTCGGCGTCTTCGGCGGCAACCGCGGCACCGGCCAGGCCCTCGTGTTCGGCGCCTGGCCCGGCTGGTGGGCCGCACTCATCCAGGTGGTCTGCGGCGGGCTCGTCCTCGCCGGTTTCCTCACTCGTGTCAACGCGACGCTCGCGTCAGGCTCGATGGCCTACGCGTACTTCGTGGTGCACCTGCCGCAGGACTTCATGCCGTTGCGCAACGGCGGCGAGCTCGCGGCGCTGTTCTGCTGGTCGTTCCTGATCATCGCCGTGCTCGGCCCCGGCCCCTGGGCGATCGACACCCTGCTCCGGCGCCGCCGCGGCGCCTTGGCCGTCCCCCGTCAGATCCACGCCCCCGCGCACGCCGAGGGAACCTGACCAGCACCTTTTCCCAGGAGCGTACCGGAGCCCTGGGCGCCGATCCGGCGCCTGGGGCTCTCTCGCGTTCCGGCGGCTCAGGGGTGTCACCGCGGCCCGGCTTCCCGCGGTGGAACGGGAATTTCGCACTGTTTTTCATTGCTCCAGCCGGATTCGGAAAAGCCCAGGTCAGCGCGGGGAACCCGGTTCGGGCGGGTGACGGAAAGGACCTTTCACCGATCCGAGGGAGCGCGAGTTTTCGCAGGTCAGAGCAAATGTGAATGTACGTTTCACGTTTGCCTGATCCGGATCGCGTGGGTAAAGATGAATCATCTCCAGCCGGACCCCCGACCAGGGGTTTCTTCGGCATGCCACCAACCGACCACCCCGAGGAGGGGACGATGATCCATGCCCGAGGGCTGACCCGGCGATTCAAGGTCGGAAAAGGAGGCGTCGACGCCGTGCGCGGTCTCGACATCGATGTGGAGGCGGGTCAGTTGGTGGCCTTCCTCGGTCCGAACGGCGCGGGGAAGTCCACCAGCCTGCGCATGCTGACCTCCCTGCTCCCGCCGACGTCGGGAACCGCGACCGTGGCGGGCCGCGATGTCGTGTCGGATCCGGCCGGGGTCCGCGCCCGCATCGGCTACGTCGGCCAGAAGAGCAGCGCGGGCGAGAACTTCCGCGTCCGCGACGAGTTGGTGACCCAGGCGCGCTGCTACGGGCTGCGGCGGGCCGAGGCGCGGCGGCGGGCCGACGAGGTCCTCGGCCTGCTGGACCTGGAAGCGCTGGCCACCCGGAGGCCCGGCACCCTCTCCGGCGGCCAGCGCCGCCGTCTCGACATCGCCCTGGGCCTCATCCACCGGCCCGGCCTGCTGTTCCTGGACGAGCCCTCGACCGGCCTCGACCCGCAGAGCCGCGCCAACATCTGGGAGCACATCCTGCGGCTGCGCGAGGAACACGGCACGACCCTCTTCCTGACCACTCACTACCTGGAGGAGGCCGACACCATGGCCGAACGGGTGGTGATCATCGACCACGGCCGGATCATCGCCGACGGAACCGCCGAGCAGTTGAAGGGCAAGCTGGCCGGCGACCGCGTCACGGTCACCGTCCACGACGAGCCGGGGGCGGCGAGGGCCGCCGAGGTCGCCGCGCGGATCGCGGGATCGGACGCGGTCACCGTCGACGGGAGGACGGTACGGCTGCGGGTGCCCCACGCGGGCAGGGCACTGCCGGAGTACCTGCGCTCCCTGGAGGTCTCGGGGGTGAAGGTCGCCACCGCGGAGACCGCCCGGCCCACGCTGGACGACGTGTTCCTCGCGCTGACCGGCCGCAGCCTGCGCGAGAGCGACGAGAACCACGGGACCGCCCCGCACGACGCCTGACCGTCGGCGCCGCCCCCTCGCACTGACCGGCCTCGCACTGAACGGCCACGCCCCGCGCAACACCTGGCCATCGGCGACATGCCCCTCCCCCACCGGCAAGAAAGGTCACCCCCGTGAGCGTACGACTCTTCCTCCGTGACACCTCGACCGTGTTCTCCCGCGAGTTCGTCCCCGTGTTGCGCGAACCCCTCGGCCTCCTCTTCACCATGGGGCAGCCACTGCTCTTCCTCTTCCTGTTCGGTCCGCTGCTCGCCGGAACGCAGAGTTTCGAGGGCCAGGGATCGCCGTGGCAGTGGTTCGTGCCCGGCATTCTGATCATGATGTGCCTGTCCGGGCCGATGATGGCCGGCTACTCGCTGCTGGTGGAGCTGATCGGCGGCTCGATGGAGCGCATGCTGGTCACCCCGCTGAACCGTACGGCGATGCTGGTCGGCCGGACGATGAAGGAGTTCGTGATCCTGCTGGCCCAGGCCGCGCTGATCATCGCGCTCGCGGTGCCGCTGGGCTTCCGCCCGCACCTGCCTGGGGTGCTGACCGGGCTGGCGATACTGGTCGTGTTCGGGATCGGCCTGGGATCGCTCTCCTTCGTCCTCGCGATCGCGTCCAGACCGAGCGGCAACCTGTTCTACGGGGTCACCCAGCTGGTGCTGTTCCCGCTGATGCTGCTCTCCGGCGTGCTGCTGCCGATGGACTTCGGTCCGGCGTGGCTCCAGGCGGTCGCCGCGCTGAACCCGGTCACCCACATCGTCGAGGCGGAGCGGGCACTGTTCTCCGGCCGTTTCGCGGACACCTCGGTGCTGTACGGGACGCTCTGGGCCTGCGTCGTCGCCGCGGTGGGCCTGGCCATGGGCACCAGGGCGATGCGCCGCGGCATCTGACACGACGCTCTCGGCAGCGGGCGCGCGTCCGGCCGGCTCCTCTCCGTCTGCGCGGAGAAGACGGAGAGCTCCGTCCCCCTGAGCGGCGACTTCGACCAGCCGTGGGTACCGTGTCCCGGCGTCCCGTACCGGCTCGGTCAGTCAGACGCGTCAGAACGGTATGACCAGCGCCCCTGCAGCAGGAACAGCAGGGCCAGGGAGGGCACCAGGAGCAGCGCCCCGACGGCGAGCGAGATCAACGTCGCGGTCAGCACCGCCGGATGCGCCGCGGCCTCGTTCAACGTGAGGGACGGCGGAAGCATCAGGGGATACTGCGCGAGCGGCCAGCCCCACAGCACCGCGGTGACGGCCAGCGCGCCGGTGATCCGGACGAGCACGAAGTTCCGCCGCCACAGCAGGACCAGGGAGAGCAGCCCGAACACCGCGCTGGCGATCACCAGGGGCAGCGCCCGGTGGGTGAGGCCGTCGAACAACCGGGGCGCGTCCGCGCGGAGCACCGCGATGCCGGCCAGCGCGACGACTCCGACGCACAACCCCGTGATCAGCGCCTTGGTCCGGAAACTCTCCACCAGGTGCGACATCCCCGCCCGTACCGCGTCGTCACACAGGTATATCGCGGCCAGGTAGGCGCAGGTGCCGACCGCGAGAACCCCACCCAGCATGGAGGTCGGATTCAGCCAGCCGGTCACGATGTTTCCGGCCGCGAGGCCCACCGGCACACGCCCCGAGGCGACCCCTCCGGCGGCGGCGCCCAGGAAGAAGGGGGTCAGCACGGAGGAGACCGCGAAGGCGCCGCCGAACAGGCGCTTCTGCCACAGTCGCGGGCTGGCCTTGCGGAAGGCGAAGGCGGACCCCCGGGCGATGATGCCGAACGCCACCAGCGTCAGCGGGATGTAGAGGGTCGACATGACGGCGGCGAAGACCGGCGAGAATCCGGTCCACAGCACGACGAGCACGAAGATCAACCACACGTGGTTGGCCTCCCAGACCGGCCCGATGGAGTTCTCGATGAGATTGCGCTCCGGCATGCCCGCCCTGCTGCGCCCGGCCAGCAGATCCCAGATGCCACCGCCGAAGTCGGCTCCGCCCAGCAACGCGTAGCAGGTCACCCCCACCCACAGCACGAGCAGCAGGATCTGCGCCGGGTCCATGGGATCAGTCCCGTTCCTGAGGAGCGTGCAGGAGGAGTTCGCCGGGAATCTCCTCTGCCGGGACCTCCTTGGGTTCGCGCGCCAGACGCCGCAGGACGTAGCCGATGGCGACGGTGAGGAACAGATAGACCAGCAGGAGGGCGAGGAACCCCAGCCACAGCCCGGGAGCGGGATTGACCGCGTCGGCCGTGCGCAGCTTGCCGTACACGACCCAGGGCTGCCTGCCGACCTCCGTCACGATCCAGCCCGTCTCCACCGCGACGACGGCGGCGACGCCGCAGACGGCCGCGAGCCTCAGGAACCACGGGGAGCGCGGCAGGTCACGCCGCCGCCACCAGGTCAGGGCGAACCAGGCGGCCATCAGGAGCAGGAAGAAACCGATTCCCACCATCATGTCGAAGGCCAGGTGCACGGGGTTGACCGGCGGGCGGTCGGCCGCGGGCACGACGTTCAGCCCCTGGACCACGGTGTCGGGGTGAAAGCCCACCAGCAGGGAGAGGCCGTAGGGAATCTCCAGCGCGTAGCGCAGCTCGTCGTTCACCACGAAGCCGCCGATGCTCAACGGCGCACCGGCGCGGGTCTGGAAGAGAGCCTCCGCGGCGGCGAGTTTGACCGGCTGGTTGGTGGCCAGGAATCTGGCGATGAAGTCGCCCACCACGATCTGGATCGGGGCGAATATCGAGCCGAGCGTGAAGGGAATCAGGAATCCCAGCCGGTGGTAGCGATCCCGCCGTCCGCGCAGCAGTGCCACCGCGTACACCCCCGCGACGAGGAATCCGGCGACCATGAACGCCGCCACGATCATGTGCGTCGTCTGCAGCGGCGTGGCCGGGTTGAGCATCGCGCCCCACGGGTCCACGCTGGTGATCCGCCCGTCCTTCGCCTCGAATCCGACCGGCTGGTTCATCCACGCGTTGGCCGAGACCACGAAGAACGCCGACGCCGTCCCCGCGATCATGACGGGAATCCCGGTCAGCAGGTGGATCCTGGGCGGTAGCCGGTCCCAGGAATAGAGGTAGACACCGATGAAGATGGCCTCGATGAAGAAGGCGATCCCCTCCAGCGCGAAGGGGAACCCCATCACCTGGCCGTAGACGCCCATGAGGCCCGGCCAGAGCAGGCCCAGCTCGAAGCTGAGGATCGTCCCCGAGACCGCCCCGACCGCGAACAGCACCCCCACGGCCCTGGCCCACTTACGGGCCAGCCGCATGTAGTTGTCGTCGCCGGTGCGGATCGCCCGCCACTCGGTGAACACCAGCAGGACCGGCATGCCGACCCCCATGCACGACAGCACGATGTGCCAGCCCAGCGACACCGCCATCTGCAGCCGTGCCGCCAGCAGATCCGTCGCACTCGCCGCCCCGGCCAGCGTGCTGATCCCCGTCACGGCACGGACACTTCAGCGTGCGTGACACGGTGGCCGGTCTCCCCGTACGCGTCCGGCCACCCGCCCCGCATCTGAAAACAGCGTCTGACCTGCATGGAAGCGCTCTTCCCTGTAGGTATGAGCCACAAACGACGGGAGGTCGTGTCCATGAATCCGGTGCGAGATGCCGCGTCGGGAACCGGTCACGGGACCTTGGTCGTCCCGTCGCCGATCAGCTCGTTGCCTCTGGCCAGGGCGCCGAAGTCGTCGGCGATCAGGCAGTCGGGATCGTAGGCGTCGGTCT
>NZ_JBEXUE010000510.1:0-6886 GCF_040614275.1 Streptosporangium sp. NPDC006013 | reverse complement strand
GGCGCAGGGGCTGATCGGTGCGGCGCGTGACCTGGGCGGCGGGCCGCAGGGGGTGGCGGCGAAGGAGGCGGCGGGCTCGGGGCGCAGGCGTCGCCGTGATCAGAACACCGAGTTGCGCGACGGGCTGATCGTGCTGATGCTGTCGACGATGGGGCCGCGGGTCTCGGAGCTGGTGCGGGCCAATGTGGAGGACTTCTACACCAACGACGGGGTGCGTTACTGGCGGATCTTCGGTAAGGGCGGTAAGACGCGGGACGTGCCGCTGCCCGGTGATGTGGCGCTGGTGCTGGAGGCCTATCTGGCGCGGGGGCGGATCGCCTCCCCCGACAAGGCGTTGCTGCTGTCGTGGCGGGGCCGGCGTCTGGCGCGCGGGGATGTGCAGGCGGTGATCGACCGGGTGCAGCGGGGGGTGGATCCCGATCGGCGTCGTTCGGTGACGCCGCACGGGTTGCGGCACACCACGGCCACTCATCTGCTGGCCGACGCGGTGGACATGGACGCGGTGCGGCGGGTTCTGGGACACAGTGATCTGGCGACGCTGGGGCGTTACCGCGATGAGCTGCCCGGGGAGCTGGAGGTGGCGATGCGTTCGCATCCGTTGCTACGCGGCCCGGCCGTCCGCGGCGCGGGTGCGTCGGGATCGGTCTCCGCCGAGGGGGGGCAAAGGTCCGGGCCCGCGGCGTCGGCATAGCCGGCGCCGGGCGGGGTTGTTCTCCGTTGCCGCCGGTGGTGGCGGGGTCAGGCGGCGCGTTCGCCGGCGCACACCTCGGCCAGGACGTCCAGGGAGACCTCGAGGGCGGTGGCGAGCGCGGCGATGGTGAAGAAGGCCGGGGTGGGGATGCGGCCTGTCTCGATCTTGCGGAGGGTTTCGGCGGACAGGCCCGCGGCGGCGGCGACTTCGGTCATGCTGCGGGTGCCGCGTGCCTGGCGCAGGAGCGTGCCCAGGCGGTGGCCTCGTTCGCGGTCAAGTTCGGTCAGCGGGGGTCGCACCATGCGCATGATCCTAGCAAGCGTGATAATAATACCGATACAGGTGGCAGGCCGGCGGCTCCCCCGCCAGTTGCCGTAGCGAGCGGGAGAGTCCGCCGGGGTCGCCTGCGGTTGACCGGCAAGGCCGTCATCGACGTGACCTCGCCGCCGGCATGCCCCTGCCCTGCCGGGCGTGGCGCAGGCGAGGCTCAGCGGGCGGGTACGGCGGAGAACTCCCCGAGCCCGTCTTCCAGGTCTTCGAGGGAGGTGGCCTGCTGGTCGAACTGGGTGCGATACAGCTGCGCGTAGCGGCCGCCGGCGGCCAGCAGTTCGGTGTGCGTGCCGCGCTCGGCGATGCGCCCGTTCTCGACGACCAGGATCAGGTCCGCGGTGCGGACCGTCGACAGCCGGTGGGCGATGACCAGTGCGGTCCGCCCGGCCAGCGCCTCGGCCAGGGCTTCTTGCACCGCGGCCTCGGAGGTGGAGTCCAGGTGCGCGGTGGCCTCGTCCAGTACCACCAGCCGCGGCCGGGCCAGCAGCAGCCTGGCGATGGTCAGCCGCTGGCGCTCACCGCCGGAGAGGCGGTAGCCGCGCTCGCCGACCACGGTGTCCAGGCCTTCGGGCAGCGCCGCGACCAGGTCGGCCAGCCGGGCGCGCCGCAGCACCTCCCACAGTTCCTCGGGTGCGGCGTCCGGCCGGGCCAGCAGCAGGTTGGCCCGGATCGAGTCGTGAAACAGGTGCCCGTCCTGGGTCACCATGCCTAGTGTCCGGCGGATCGAGGCCGCCGACAGCTCGCGCACGTCCACCCCCGACAGCCGTACCGCGCCGCTGTCGACGTCGTACAGGCGGGCCAGCAGCTGCGCGATGGTCGACTTGCCGGCTCCGGAGGATCCCACCAGCGCGACCAGCTGCCCGGCCTCGGCGCGGAAGGACACCTCGTGCAGCACCGCCTCGCCGCCGCGCGCGTCCAGGGCGGCGACCTCCTCCAGCGAGGCCAGCGACACCTTCTCTGCCGACGGGTAGGCGAAACCGACCTGGTCGAACTCCACGCTCACCGGCCCCTCGGGCACCGCCTTGGCGTCCGGCCTGTCGGTGATGAGGGGTTTCAGGTCGAGGATCTCGAAGACCCGCTCGAAGCTGACCAGGGCGCTCATCACCTCCACCCGGGCGCCGGCCAGCGCCGTCAGCGGCGCGTACAGGCGGGTCAGCAGCAATGCCAGCGCCACCACCGCGCCCGGCTCCAGCTGCCGGCTCAGCGCGTAGAAGCCGCCCAGGCCGTACACCAGGGCCAGTGCCAGCGCCGAGACCAGGGTGAGGGCGGTGACGAACACCGAGCGCACCATCGCGGTGCGTACCCCGATGTCACGTACCCGCCGTGCCCGTGCCAGGAACTCGGCCGACTCACTCTCGGGGCGGCCGAACAGCTTGACCAAGGTGGCGCCGGGCGCGGAGAAGCGCTCGGTCATCTGCGTGCTCATCGCCGCGTTGTGGTCGGCGGCCTCGCGTTCCAGCCGTGCCAGCCGGGCGCCGACGCGCCGGGCCGGCAGCACGAACACCGGCAGCAGCACCAGTGCCAGCGCGGTCAGCTGCCAGGAGATGCCGATCATCACCGCCAGGGTCAGGGTGAGGGTGACCAGGTTGCCCACGACCCCCGACAGGGTGTCGCTGAAGGCGCGCTGGGCGCCGATGACGTCGCTGTTCAACCGGCTGACCAGTGCGCCGGTGCGGGTGCGGGTGAAGAAGGCGACCGGCATGCGCTGCACGTGGTCGAAGACGGCGCCGCGCAGCCGCAGGATCAGTCCCTCGCCGATGTTCGCCGACATCCATCTGGTCACCAGGCCCAGCGCCGCCTCGGCCAGCGCGATCACCGCGATCAGCCCGGCGAGTCCTGTCACGACGCCCACCGCGGCGCCGGTGACGATCGCGTCGATCACCTGCCCGGCCAGCACCGGGGTGGCCACCGCCAGCACCGCCGAGACGACGCTCAGCAACAGGAACCAGGCCAGCAGGGCGCGGTGCGGGCGGGCGAAGGCGGCGATGCGCCGCAGCGTGGCGGCCGAGAACGGCCGCCGGTCGCGCTGGGCGTTCATCGCGCCGTACAGCGAATGCCAGGCGGCCATTTCCATGCTCATCACACACCACCATGTTTCCTGGGTTCCTGGGTTCCTGGTTTCCCGCGCTCTTGGGGTGAGAGCACCGGCGCGGTCACGGCACGACCCTAAAAGCTGAACTTAAGTTGAGGTCAAGGGCCGTGGTGTTCCGGGCGCTTTCGGCGATGCCTGTGCTCCCCCAGCGCACCGACCGGCCCTGCGCCCCCCTAGGCTGAAGACCGTCGTCCGATCCGCCCGGATATCCCCTTTCCGGATCACCCCTTTTGGGAGAGGTGTACTTCGCCGTGCCGACTCTGCCGCTCACCCTGCGTCTGTTCCGTTACGTGGCGTTCGCCGAGGCGTGTTCATGGACGGGGTTGCTCATCGGCATGTACTTCAAGTACGTGGCCGCCACCGGCGATCTCGGAGTGAAGATCTTCGGACCGGTGCACGGCGCCCTGTTCGTGCTCTACCTGGTCGCGCTGCTGGGCGCCGCCCGCCAGGCCCGCTGGAGCCTGGGCACACTCATCGTCGGCCTGGTGTGCGCGGTGCCGCCACTGGCCACGCTGTGGTTCGAGCGGCGGATGTTCACCCGCCGCGAACCGGCCACCGCCTGACCCCTCCCGCCTGACCTCACAGGTCCAGGATGGCGCGGGTGGCCGCCCGGCAGCGCCGCGGATCGGCCAGCAGATCTACGCAGTCGCCGAACTGGTCGATCGACCCCACCGCAGGCAGCGCCCGCACCCGGGCGTCGGTGATGGCGCCGCTGAGGGCTTCGGCGAACCGGCCGGCGTCGATGACCTGGAAGGGCCGCCGGTGATACGCCCGCAGGCTCCCCTCCAGCGCCGGGCCCACCCCCATCCGGTTGTGCAGGGCCGCCACCCGCCGGTAGACCACCCCCAGGTGCTCCTCGCGCTCGCGCCACCCGGTGGCCGACACCGCCGCCGACAGGGCCTCTGCCGGCTCGGCCGTACCCGACAGGCGCGCAAAGGCGCTGCCCAGCCATTTGGCGTACGGCGGGTAGCGGCGGCGCAGCAGCAGCACCAGGCGCATCAGATCGCGGGCCAGATCGGCGGTGACCAGCGCCGAGCCCAGGTCGTCGCCGACCTCCCCGCACCGCCCGGGGAAGGCCTCCTGCTGAGCCAGGCGCCTCCACTGCCCGGCCAGCACGTAGCGCTCCAGATCCGGCGGGTACCAGCGCAGCACGGCACGGACGCGTTCCAGGACATCCAGTCCGTCGTGGAAGACCTCCCCGCAGGTGACCTCCGCCAGTTTCTGCCAGGGGGTCGACAGCCAGTCCAGCATGCTCACCCCCCGCAGCGGGTCGAAGCCGAGCCTCCCGGTGAACCAGGCCGCCGCCTCACCGACCTGCACACCGTGCCCACCGGCACCGGTCACGGCGGTGGGATAGCCGCGGAAAACCTCCGGCAGCCCGCCGGTGACGGCGCGGCGGACCTGCTCGATCCGGTGCTCCTCGACGAAGAGGACCACCCGGGGACCCCAGTCATGGTCGGTGGAGCGTTCGGTGTCGAACGCCAACACCTCGGAACCGGCGCCGATCAGCGCGGCACTGTGCGGCACCTCGGCCACGATCGGCCGCACGACCTGGGTGTAGAAAGTACGAGAAAGCTCCAGACCAGGTATGAAACCAGACATCATTTCGTCCACTCTGCCCGCCCAGACCTCGGCCCGCACCAGGTTTTCCCGCCCCTGCCCGGGGAACCGGTTCAGGCACCGTCCAGGGCCGCGGCGGCCAGCGGGCGAAGGCGCAGGCCCAGCCGCCCGTACAGGGCGAGCGCGGTGTGGTTGGCGGTGTCGACCATCAGCGCGGCGCGGCCGTACGAGATGAGCAGGTCGCCCAGCGCCAGGCGGCACACCGCCTCGCCGTACCCGGCGCCGCGGCGGCGCGCGGCGGTGGCCACCCCGGCGACGAAGCCCACCTGCGGGCAGGACCAGGCGTCGGCGGCCACCGCGACCAGGTCGCCGTCCTCGTCGCGCACGCCCGCCCAGCGGCGTACGCCGGCCACCCCTGGCGCCGCCCACGAGGAGGGCGCCGCGGCCGCGAGCAGGGCGCTCACCTCGCCCTCCTCCTTCGGGCCCAGCCACCGCGCCCGCCCCGGTCCCGCGTTGAGGACGGGACTGAGCCGGTGGGTGTCCATCCACTCGAAGGTGCCCAGCAGGCGCAGCCTCGGTGAGCGGGCGACCACCTGCCCTACCAGTGCCCGGGTGCCCACCACCCGGTAGGAGGGGCCGAGGCGCCCCAGCACCCACTCCACCAGCGCGGCCACCTGCTCGGGCTCGCCGCACACCGTCAGGCGGTCGCGGCGGTTGAGATCGGGGCAGGCCACCGCGACCGCCTCCCCCAGCGACCAGGCCCGCACGCCCTGCACCATCCCCTGGGCACCCCACAGCACGAGCGGGTCGCCGGCGCAGGCGGCGGCCACCTCGGCCACCTCGCGCAGCACCCTCGGCGCGCGGCTCAGAGGATCGCCCCGGGCCGGTAGGCGGCCGCCTGCGGGTAGCGGGTCACGACCTCCTCCACGCGGGCCACGACCGCCGCCACCTGGGAGGTGGCCGCGCCGGTGAAGGAGATCGGCTCGCCCAGCAGGCCCTCCAGCGCCGCCCGGTCCAGCGGGAAGCGCTCGTCGGCCGCCAGTCGGGCGAGCAGTTCGTTGCCGCCGGCGCCCTCGCGCATGGCCAGCGCCGAGGCCACCGCGTGCTCCTTGATCAACTCATGGGCGCTCTCGCGGCCCAGCCCGGCCCGCACCGCGGCCATCAGCATCTTCGTGGTGGACAGGAACGGCAGGTAGCGCTCCAGCTCGGCGGCGATCACCGCAGGGAAGGCGCCGAACTCCCCCAGCACCGTCAACATGGTCTCCACCAGCCCGTCGAACGCGAAGAACGCGTCCGGCAGCGCCACCCGGCGCACCACCGAACACGAGACGTCGCCCTCGTTCCACTGGTCGCCCGCCAGTTCCCCGGCCATCGACGCGTACCCGCGCAGGATCACCGTCAGCCCGTTGACCCGCTCACACGAGCGGGTGTTCATCTTGTGCGGCATCGCCGAGGAACCGACCTGCCCCTGGGCGAACCCCTCGGTGACCAGCTCGTGCCCGGCCATCAGCCGGATCGTCTTGGCCAGCGAGGAGGGCGCCGCGGCCAGCTGCACCAGCGCGGTGAGCGCCTCGTAGTCCAGCGAGCGCGGATACACCTGTCCCACGCTGGTCAGCCGGTGGGCGAACCCCAGGTGCGCGGCCACCTCGTCCTCCAGCGCGGCCAGCTTGGCCGCGTCCCCGCCCAGCAGGTCCAGCATGTCCTGGGCGGTGCCGACCGGCCCCTTGACGCCGCGCAGCGGGTAGCGGCCGATCAACTCCTCCAGCCGGGCGAACGCCACCAGCAACTCGTCGGCGGCCGAGGCGAAACGCTTGCCCAGCGTCGTGGACTGCGCGGCCACGTTGTGCGAGCGCCCGGCCATCACCAGCGGTGAGTGCTCGGCCGCCAGCGCCGCCAGTCCCGCCAGCAGCGCCACGCACCGGTCTCGCACCAGCACCAGGCTGTCGCGGATCTGCAGCTGCTCGACGTTCTCGGTCAGGTCCCTGGACGTCATGCCCTTGTGCACCTGCTCGTGCCCGGCCAGCGCGTTGAACTCCTCGATGCGGGCCTTGACGTCATGGCGGGTGACCCGCTCGCGGGCGGCGATCGACTCCAGGTCGACGTGCTCGACGACCTTCTCGTAGTCGCCCACCGCCTCGGGCGGGTCGACCGCGATCTTGATGGTCTGGTCCCATGCCTTCTGGTCGATGGTCCCGATACCGGCAGGTGAAGGC
>NZ_JBEXUE010000509.1:3486-6902 GCF_040614275.1 Streptosporangium sp. NPDC006013 | reverse complement strand
GCTCGTTCCTCGCGAGTTGCCGGCGACGCTAACGCGTCGCGGTTCGGCCGCTCTTACCCGGCTTCTTCCCTCGTCGAGGAAGGTCGCTCGTTCCTCACGACCTTCCTCTCCTCAGTTCAGTCGCCGGCGCGGCCTCGCGGCCCCGTTCTCCTCGGTCCTCACGGGTTGGTCGTGAGGATTTTAGGCGGCCTTGGTCTCCCAGAAGATCTTGGAGATCTCGTCGATCTTGCCCAGCAGCTCGTCGGCCTTGGCGACGTCGACGGTGCCCTTGCCGCCGGCCGCGCCCGCGAGCTTGGTGGCCTCCCAGAACAGCTGGTGCAGCTGCGGGTAGGTCTCCAGGTGCGGGGGCTTGAAGTAGTCGGTCCACAGCACCCACAGGTGGTGCTTGACCAGCTCGGCCCGCTCCTCCTTGATGGAGAGCGCACGGGAGCGGAACACCGGGTCCTCGTTTCCGGCGTACTTCTCCATGATGGCCTTGACGGACTCGGCCTCGATGCGGGCCTGGGCCGGGTCGTACACACCGCAGGGCAGGTCACAGTGCGCCGACGCGATGTGCCTGGGGCGCAGAAGTCGTGCGAGCATCGGAAATCCTTCCTTGATGCCATGTTCAGAATGGTCCGGTTAACGACCTTACTCGTCTCCGAATGCCCGTGTGGGAGGGGGTTACGCTCGATGAGAGTACGTGTCGCGGGGGACTCGATGCTGCCCGCGCTGCGGTCCGGCGACTGGCTCTGGGTACGACGCGGAGCGGTGGTGAGGCCCGGCGATCTGGTCGTCGCCCGGCTGCCGTCCGACCCCGCCGTGCTCATCGTCAAACGCGCGGTCTGGGAGGCGGACGGCGGCTGGTGGCTGGAGAGCGACAACCAGCGTGCTTCCGGCAGGCGCGACAGCTGGGACTTCGGCGCGCTGCCTCCGTCGTCGATCGTCGGCCGGGTGGTGCTGCGCTACTGGCCGACCTTCTGGCGGGCCCGGTAGGCGGCGACGTTGGCGCGGCTGGCGCACCGCTCCGAGCAGTATCGGCGCGATCGGTTGGAGGAGGTGTCGAGGTAGGCCCTGCGGCAGGGCGGCGCCTGGCAGAGGCCGAGCCGGTCGACGCCGAGATCGGTGATCATGGTGGCGAGTCCCATCACCGCTCCCACGGCGTACTGGTCGGCCATCCGGCCACCCTCGGTGAGGTGCAGATGCCAGCGCTCGCCGTCGTGCCCGGAGATCTGTGGCTGGACCGGGTGGTGGATCAGCAGCGAGTTGAGCCGGTCGACCACCGCCTCCTCGTCGCCCGCCTCGGCGGTCTCGAACACGATCATCAGCTCTTCGCGCAGGTCGCGCAGGGCTTCCAGGTCGCTTCTGGTGATGCGGCAGCCGGGCCGGTAGCGACCGCCCTCTTCCAGGAGCGCGCGCAGCCCTTCGAGACCGGTCAGCCGGTCGGGGCTGTTGATCAGTAGTACGGCCAGCTCCGCGTAGGAGGTCAGGTCCATCTGGGGATCCGTCAATGTAAGAGGTGGCATGGACTTCGAGTATTACACGGTGTGGTGAGGTTAACACCGGGACGACGAAAGTATGGGGTACTCGCCAGTGGTGACAGTCTCAACATGTGGCACAATCGAGCGACGGGTGACCCCCGAACCCTCCAGGCGACCGTGCTCAGTGAAGTAGGCCCCGAGCGGCTACAGAAGCCGGGGACAGGCTTCCCGCGGCCGTCTCAGAAGGAACTATCCGTCTGCCTGACTGAACTACAGGGGTCGCTGTGGCCACCATGCCATCTTCCATCTCTCTCGAAGCCCTCGAAGCCCTGGATCTGGATCCGGCCTTCGCCCTGCACCGCGGGGGCAAGCTGGAGGTCCGCTCCACGGTCCCGGTCCGCAACGCCGACGACCTGGCACTCGCCTACACACCTGGCGTGGCCAGAGTCTGCAGCGCGATCGCCGAGAAGCCCGAGCTCGCCAAGGACTACACCTGGATCTCCAACGTGGTCGCCGTCGTCTCCGACGGCACCGCGGTGCTCGGTCTCGGAGACATCGGGCCTGCCGCCGCCATGCCGGTCATGGAGGGCAAGGCCCTGCTGTTCAAGCAGTTCGCGAATGTCGACGCGGTGCCCATCTGCCTGGACTGCACCGACGTGGACGAACTGGTCGAGACGGTCGTCCGGCTCGCTCCCTCCTTCGGGGGGATCAACCTCGAGGACATCAGCGCTCCCCGCTGTTTCGAGGTAGAGGCGCGTCTCCGCGAGATCCTCGACATCCCCGTCTTCCACGACGACCAGCACGGCACCGCGATCGTCGCGCTGGCCGCGCTGAAGAACGCGGCGCGGCTGACCGGTCGTTCGCTGGGCGATCTGCGGGCTGTGGTCGCCGGTGCCGGTGCCTCCGGGATCGCGGTCAGCCGGATCCTGCTCAATGCGGGCATCGGTGACATCGCGGTGGCCGACTCCAAGGGCGTCATCCACCAGGGCCGCGACGGGCTCAACCCGGTGAAGGAGGCCCTGGCGCGCGACAGCAACAGGGCGGGCCTGCACGGCTCCACCGAGCAGGCGCTGGCCGGGGCCGACGTGTTCATCGGGCTGTCCGGCTCGACGGTCTCGGAGGAGGCCATCGCGTCGATGGCCTCCGGTTCGATCGTCTTCGCGCTGTCCAACCCGACGCCCGAGGTGCGGCCGGAGGTCGCGCGCAAATACGCGCAGGTGGTCGCGACCGGCCGTTCCGACTTCCCCAACCAGATCAACAACGTGCTGGCCTTCCCCGGCGTCTTCCGCGGGGCGCTCGACGTCCGCGCCACCACGATCACCGAGAACATGAAGGTCGCCGCCGCCGAGGCGCTGGCCGGGGTGGTCAAGGACGATGATCTGTCGGCCGACTACGTGATCCCCAGCCCGTTCGACGAGCGCGTCGCCCCGGCGGTCATCGCCGCCGTCTCCGAGCAGGCCCGTGCCGACGGGGTCGCCCGTCTCTAGATCGCGACAGCCCAGGCGGCACGGCAGGCGAACTCGCCACCCGGCCGAAGTACGATCACGCCCACCAGGCACCCGACCGAACGCCCCTCGCCCGACCGGCGGGGGGCGTTCCTGGTTTCCAGGGACGCCGGTATCCGTCGCGCGTCGTGTTACGGAAAGTGCTTCCTGGCACCTGTGCTCACAGGTGCCGGGCGGGTACGAGCGTCGGCCTGCTCGGCCTTGGAAGGAGCGGGAGAGGCGCGCTCGGTCGTCTCAGAGGGCCCGCTGCCGGCCAGGACTCGCTGCCACATCACGGCCCTGCGGCGGAGACCGAGTCCTCCGCCTCGCGGGGGTGGAGGTGAAACGGGGGCGGGGAGTCTTCACCGGTGAGAATCCGGTGGGAATGGCCGAAGGGGCCCGGCTGGTGCCGGACCCCTTCGGGTGAAGCTGGTGGAACAGGTGAGCCTTGAGGTTTGGACGCTCAGGCTCG
>NZ_JBEXUE010000509.1:0-3387 GCF_040614275.1 Streptosporangium sp. NPDC006013 | reverse complement strand
TTGGTCTGATGTGGAACGCTTCTTGCGTCCCATGCGTCAGTAAAGGGAATGCCAGAAACATACAGCGCCGATCTTGAACACCGGAAGCCGCTTTGGGGATCAAAGAGTTCCTTGATCGCGTCGATGCTGTTTTGTGATGTTTAGAGACCCTTGAAGCTGTTGTCGGGGTTGGGGGTTGAGCGCCATGTTTACGCAGATAAACATGGGGTTGTTGCGAAAGTGGCCGATGTGGCGTGAGTGGGCCGGCACGCTTGGTTACCGGCTGAATGTGACTCAGATCACATCAAGTTGATGGCACCGATTCCGGGAGAGACACGTCTAAAGGGCCGGCGATCCGGGATACGGGGGTCCGGTGGGCCGAGCGGCACGCGGGGCGGATGCCGGGAACGTGCGAGAGCCTCTCTCCGAGGCTTGATCCTTTTGCTGCCGGGCTCCTGGCGCCGGGGTGGGGGAAAGATCCCCTGCGGGAGGCTCGATCCCTTCTGGCGGCTCACGTGGCGTCGCGCGGGTGAGGCGGCCCACGGTTCACGGGCTACGCCAGGCGATCGCGGGATGTGTTGGGCGCTCGTGGGATCTCCGGCATCCGGCGTCGCCGAGCTCCTTGCCGAAACGGACAGCCGGGCCGAGGGGCGGATCCTCATCGGCCGGTTGCCGAGCTCCCCGATCCGCGGCGGCGGCACAACGTCGAAGGGCCCGGCATGTGCCGGGCCCTTCGGTATCTATGTGAAGCCGGTGGTCGCTTCCACGACCCCGGTGGGAATGGCCGAAGGGGCCCGGCTGGTGCCGGACCCCTTCGGGTGAAGCTGGTGGAACAGGTGAGCCTTGAGGTTTGGACGCTCAGGCTCGGGTGATCTCAAGCAGCTACTACTACTTGTAGATCGAGCCGGACCACACGTTGGCGGCCTTGCTGTAGACCGTCTGGGTCTCACCGTCGAAGTACGGCGAGGTGATCAGGTCGTAGCGGCCGTTGTTGTCCTGGTCACCGAAGAGGCTGGTGACACCGTTGACGTAGCCGAGACGCTTGGCGTTGCTGTACTTGGCGAGCCAGGGGCCACCGTCGGCGCCGGGGGTGAAGGAGCTCTTCAGGCCGATGTGCTCCTCGACCTTGTGAGCGGCCGACACGTAGGTCTTGCCGGAGGTCTTGCCGTAGGTCCACTTCGGCGTAACGCCGGTGTAGGCCTTGTTGCCGTCGGGGTGCGCGTCGGCCGGGTAGCCGAACACGAACACCGTCTGCTGCGGCTTCTGGTTCCAGGTGAAGCCCTGGCCACCGACGTTGTCGCCCAGGCGGCCGACGTCCTTGATGAAGCCGTCGACGATGAAGTAGGTCTCGACCCAGTACTTGGTCTGAGCGGTCGACTTGACCCACTTCTTCACGAAGAACTGCTGCTTGGTCCAGCCAGTGACCTGGCCTTCCTTCTTGACCTCAAGCAGCTCGCCGAGGAACTTGCCCTCGGCCTTGTCAGCCTGGAGCTGCTTGTACTCCTCGAGGCTGATGTCGATGACCTTGCTCAGGCCAAGGAACTTCGAGTTGTTCTCGTAGCTGTCGGGCGCGGCGTCGTACACGGACTTGACGACTTCGGCGCCGACGAGCTTGACGCCGTCCTTGCCATCGCCGGTCAGGTACGGCTTCACGGTCTCGAGCGAGTTGACCTCGGCCGGCTTGGCAACCGTCTCGACCTTGGGGTCGACAGCCTTGGACTTGAACGGGCCGTCCTGGCCGTACTTCTGCGAGCCGGCGGTGTACTCGTCAGCGGTGATGGTCTTCTCGTCGATGAACTTGGCACCCGTGTGAGCGGCGTACTCCTTGCCGGTCACCTGGGTGGCCTTGCCGCCACCGATCTGCACACCGTTGTAGACGGTCACGAACGCGTAGTCGCGGTCGCGGTCGTTGTAGACGGAGTAGTCGTAGTGGGTGAAGGCGGTCTTACCGACGTAGATGCCGTACGGGGTCTTGCCCTGGTAGTAGCCGGGGACGAAGACCCAGTTGTCCATGACGCTGGCGTTCTTGCTGTCGTCGTAGACGCAGTGACCGGCGGTCGCGACCAGGTTGCGGTACTTGCCCTGGATCGAGGTGGCCGAGCACCACTTCAGGTTGTTCTCGGAGTCGACGAAGAACACCTTGCCGATGGTCTTGGGCAGGTTGATGTTCTTGACCTTGGCGGCGGTCTTCTTCTCTTCGCCGATCGGGGCAACAACACCGGGCTTGCCGTCGGGGGTGTAGCCGCCGCTGGCGTTCAGCTTCGCCGTGGCCTTGGTCTCCCAGGTGTAGGGAGTCGCCTTGGCCAGGTTGTTGGTGTGCTCGTTGGCGCCGATCCAGAACTTCGCGACCGCGAGCGCCGAGGGGGCGTCCTTGGCCATGGTGTCGTAGGCCCAGTCCGGAGCAGCGTTGGCGGTGCCGGCCAGACCAGCGGCCAGCAGACCGGTGGCCAGAATGGCGCCACCGGCGGGGAGGAGGATGCGCTTCAAGGGAACTCCTTGGTCTGATGTGGAACGCTTCTTGCGTCCCATGCGTCAGTAAAGGGAATGCCAGAAACATACAGCGCCGATCTTGAACACCGGAAGCCGCTTTGCGAGGGAAGAGGCGGGTCTGGAGTGTCGAGACCATTTCGTGATGTTTAAGTGGCTCTGCTGTCGACGCTGTAACCAAAACTTGCTCAAGGTGTTTGCGCAGCTAGACATGATGTTGGGATGAAAGTGGCGGATGTGGCGTGAGTGTCCGCTTACCGTGAGCAACCATGCCTATGTGATGTAGATCACATCAAGTTGATGGCACCGATTCCGTCGCGGGCACGTCTAACGCCCCCCTCAAGGTCCGATCCGGCTTTCGCGCCACCTCGCGGCCCGGCTTCCAGTCCCCTGAACCGGGCCCTTCCCGCCCCGGAAACGGGTGCGGGACCCGGCGCGTAGCGCCGGGTCCCGCTGGTGGTTCAGGAACTTCGAAGGTGTGCGAGCTACTTGTAGAGCTCGCCGTTCGGGCCGACGATCCTGCCGGACCACACGTTGGCGGCCTTGCGGTAGATCTCGGCGGTCTCACCGTCGAAGTACGGCGAGGTGATCAGGTCGTAGCGGTCGTTCTGGTCCTGGTCGCCGAAGAGGCTGGTGACACCGTTGACGTAGCCGAGCCGCCTGGCGCTGCTGTACTGCGTCAGCCACGGGCCGCCGTCGGCGCCGGGGGTGAAGGCGCCCTTGAGGCCGACGTGCTCCTCGACCTTCTCCGCCGCGGAGACGTACTCCTTGCCCGACGTCTTGCCGTACAGGTACTTGGGGGTCACGCCGCTGTAGGGCCTGTCGCCGTCGGGGTGCGGGGCGGCGGGGTAGCCGAAGACGTAGACGGGCTTTCCGGTCTTCTGGTTCCAGGTGAAGCCCTGGCCACCGACGTTGTCACCC
>NZ_JBEXUE010000508.1:0-6973 GCF_040614275.1 Streptosporangium sp. NPDC006013 | reverse complement strand
CGCTGACCGCGAGCGTCGGGGTGGCCTTCGCGGCCGACGACACCTGCCCGCCCAGGCCGACGATCGCCTGCTCGGGGGTGCCGTGGCCGTAGTGGGCGAAGCGCTCCCGGTACAGCTCGATCAGGCGGATGAAGTGCTCCCTGGGCCAGAAGATGTTGTTGGCGAAGAATCCGTCGCCGTAGTAGGCGGCCTGCTCGGCGATCTCCGGGCTGCGGATCGAGCCGTGCCAGACGAACGGCGGGACACCGTCCAGCGGGCGGGGGGTCGAGGTGAACGACTGCAGGGGAGTGCGGAATCGGCCCTGCCAGTCGACCACGTCCTTACGCCACAACTGGTGCAGCAGCGCGTAGTTCTCGATGGCCAGCGGGATGCCCTGGCGGATGTCCTGCCCGAACCACGGGTACACCGGCCCGGTGTTGCCGCGGCCCAGCATCAGGTCGACGCGCCCGTCCGCCAGGTGCTGCAGCATCGCGAAGTCCTCGGCGATCTTGACCGGGTCGTTCGTGGTGATCAGGGTGGTGGACGTGGAGAGGATGATCCGCTCGGTCCGCGCGGCGACGTAGCCGAGCATGGTCGTCGGTGAGGAGGGCACGAAAGGCGGGTTGTGGTGCTCGCCGGTCGCGAAGACGTCCAGGCCGACCTCCTCGGCCTTGAGCGCGATGGCCACCATCGCCTTGATCCGCTCGTGCTCGCTCGGCGTCCGGCCCGTGGTGGGGTCCGTGGTGACGTCGCCTACGGTGAAGATCCCGAACTGCATCGTGCTCACCGTCCTCCGTTTCGTTTGAAATTTCAACTACCCTTAACGTCTCAGCGGGATGGTTATTCCTGCCCGGGCCGGCCTCGGTGACCAGGCGGCCGGAGATCGGGAACGGCCGCGGGCATGACGACCCCGGACAGGCCACCACGACACCCCCGCCCGGTGCGGAAACCTTTGTCACAAGCGTGCGCTTCCCCAAAATGATCACCATCCGGGCTTTCCGTACCGGCGAATCCGGGAACGAACAGCGGATCAGCGGGAAGGCGCCCGGTGGAGCACCGTTCCACCTCGTCATCCGGTCGTGAGTGCCCGCCCGTACGGGAGACGGCTCCGCGACGGGCATCAAAGGACGTGACGCATGCACATCGATCTCACCGGCAGGACGGCACTGGTGACCGGATCCACAGAGGGGATCGGGGCGGCCATCGCCGCAGGTCTCGCGCGGGCGGGCGCGACGGTGGCCGTCAACGGCCGCACCCCGGAGAAGGTGGAGAGGGCCTGCGACGCGCTGCGCGCGGAGGTCCCCGGCGCACTGATCGTCCCGGTCGCCGCCGACCTCGCCACCCAGGAGGGCGCGGACCACACCGTCGGCATCCTGCCGGAGGCCGACATCCTGATCAACAACCTCGGGGTCTTCGGGGTCCAGGACGCCCTGGAGATCACCGACGACGAGTGGCGCCGTTACTTCGAGGTGAACGTCCTGGCGGCGATCCGTCTCACCCGCGCCTATCTGCCGGGGATGGTGGCGCGCTCCTGGGGGCGCGTCCAGTACATCGCCAGCGACTCCGCGATCGTCATCCCCGCGGAGATGATCCACTACGGCATGTCCAAGACCGCGCTCCTGGCCGTCTCGCGAGGCTTCGCCAAGAAGGCCGCGGGCAGCGGTGTCACCGTCAACTCCGTCATCGTCGGTCCCACCCACACCCGAGGCATGGAGGACTTCGTCTACGAACTCGTCGACAGGGACCTGCCCTGGGACGAGGCCCAGCGCGTCTTCATGCGGGAGCACCGCCCGGAGTCCCTGCTGCGGCGGTTGATCGAACCGGAGGAGGTCGCCAACATGGTCGTCTACCTCAGCTCACCACAGGCCTCCGCCACCACCGGCGGCGCGCTCCGCGTCGACGGGGGCTACGTCGACGCCATCCTCCCCTGACCGATGGCGCACCCCGGCGCGTCGCGCGGTGGTCAAGGCTTCGTCGGCGAACGCGGGGATAACCCGGCGGGGCAGAGGGGTAGGGGTGCGCCGTGGACCGTGAAGAGACCACCTCGGGGCCGGGCGCGTCCGGCGTGCCGGCGTACTGAGCACGGCGAGCGATGCCCCCGCTCTTCCGGCGGGCCGCCGACCGGCTGATCGACGCCGCTCCGGACTGGCTGGTCGAGACGGTCCGGCCGGCACCCGCGGCGCTTCGATGGTGGCCGATGCTGCGCATGGCCGTGGCGGTGACCGTCCCGCTCCTCGGAGGGGCCGCCGCCGGGCACGTCACGGCCGGCCTGCTGCCCGCCATGGGCGCCATGAACGCCGGGACGGCCGACCGGGGCGGCCCGTACCGGGCCAGGATCATCCGGATGGGCGCGGCCGGCGCCGCCGGGGCGCTGGGATATCTCATCGGGGCCGCGGTCCGCGACCACGGCTGGTGGGTGGTGCCGGTCATGGTGGCCGTTTCCGTGCTGTCCGCACTGATCAGCACGAGTGGGGGCACGGGCTCGGCGGCCGGGTTGCAACTGCTGGTGATGACCGTGATCGCCAGCGGCATAGCGCTGCCGGGACCGCCCGGCCTGAACGCGCTGACGTTCCTGCTGGGCGTGCTGTGGGTGATCGCGCTGGGGGTCGCCGACTGGCCCCTCCACCCGCGCGCGCCGGAGGAGACCGCGGTGGCCGAGGTGTACCGGGCCCTCGGCCTGCTGTTCACCGATCGCGGCGCCGGCGCCCTGGCCGCGTTCGACACCGCGCTCAGGAACGCCTACGACACCGTCCTCGGCGCCCGCTCCCCGGCGGTGGGGCTGGATCCCGGGCGCACCCGGCTGGTCGCCCTGCTGAACCAGGCCTCGCTGATCCGCAACGCACTGCTCTCGCTGTGCCACGAGGGGCGCGAGCCGCCCGAGGAACCGGCGTCCGCCGTCGAGGGCGTCGCCGCGTCGCTCACCGGCGGGCCCGCGCCGCGGGCGGTGCGCCACGACGGCGACTCACCCGCCGTACGCGCCCTCTCCTCCGCCGTCCAGGGGGCGGTCGACCTGGCGTCCGGCGGCGACGTCGCGGCCGACCAACTGCCGTACGAACCGGTCGGCTACCGCTTCCGGCTCCGGGCCGTTCTGGAGAAGATGTGGTACGGCCACCTCGTCCGGGTCTACACGGTCCGGCTCGCGCTCTGCATGGGCGTCGCCGCCGCGGTCAGCCGGCTCGGCTGGTTCGATCGGTCCTACTGGATGACACTGACCGTCGCGCTGGTGCTCAAGCCCGACTTCGGGTCGGTGTTCGCGCGCGCCGTGCAGCGCGCGCTCGGGACCGTCGCGGGTACGTTGATCGGCACCCTGGTCCTTCTCCTGGTGCCGTACGGCCCGCTGCTGCTGATCCCCATCGCGGTGTGCGCGGCGCTCCTGCCCTACGGCATGCAGCGCAACTGGGGCCTGATGTCGACCTTCCAGGCGCCGCTGGTTCTGTTCCTGGTGGACCTGTTGACCCGCGGGGGGCCGGAACTGGGCAGGATCCGGATCGTGGACACGCTGGTCGGATGCGTGATCGTCCTGCTGCTGGGGTACCTGCCGTGGCCCGGGAGCTGGGAGGCACCGGTCGGACCCCGGTTCGCCGACGCGGTGTCGGCCACCGCGAACTACCTCAGGTACGCCTTCGACCCCGAGCACCCCGGCAGGGCGCTGCTCCTCCGCAGGGTGTACGACGCCCTGGCCGACCTGCGGACGGTCTTCCAGCGGGCGATGACCGAGCCACCTGTGATCAGCAGACGCGTCACCACCTGGATGCCCGCGATGACCGCGCTGGAACGGGTGGCCGACGCGACCGCCGCCACCGTCGCGCGCACCGGGCGCGGCGCGCCGACCCCGCCGCGGGCGGCGGTCCAGGCCCTGGCGGACTCCCTGGAGGACATCGCCAGGGACGTCCGCGCGGGGCGGAGACCCGGCGATTCCGGGGCCTGCGCCGACGAGACGCTGGAGCGGGTCGACTCCGCCGTACGCAGCCTGCGCGACACGGTGGCGGGAGACCGCTAGCGGCTGGAACGGCCTGGCGGACCCACCCCTGCGCGCGATGTCCGTGCTCATCGCGAATGATTGTCGCGGTCCGCGGGTGCTGCTTGAATCGGGATCGTGGTCCTCGACGAATTACGCGATCTTCTCAACCGCCATGCTCGGCCTGATCTGCGGACTTCCATCGAGGACGTGCTGATCTTCAAGGCCGAACACCCCCAGCCGCCGACGCCGACGACCTACGGCAAGGTGCTGGCTGTGGTCGCGCAAGGAGCGAAACGGTTCGCGTTGGGCGACACGGTCTACGAGTACCGGGAGGGGCAGTACCTCGTCGCCTCGGTCGACCTGCCGGTGACCGCCCACTTCGCCAAGGCCAGCCCGGAGCTGCCGGGGCTCGGGGTCGGGCTGACCCTGCATCCGGCCACCGTCGCCGAGGTACTGCTGCAGGCGGCTCCCGGCGACCTCCCGGAGCTCGGTGACGACGCTCCGCCGGGCCTGGCCGTCAGCACCGCTTCGGCCGAACTCCTCGACGCCGTCGTCCGCCTGGTGCGCCTGCTCGACCGCCCCCAAGACATCGCCGTCCTCGCGCCCCTCATCAAACGAGAGATTCTCTGGCGGCTCATCACCAGCGACCAGGGCCCCGTCATCCGCCAGTTCGGCCTGCCTGACAGCAGCCTCAGCCACATCGCGCGCGCTGTTCAGTGGATCCGTGACCACTACGCACAGCCGTTCCGGGTCGAGGACGTGGCCAAGCTGGCGGGGATGAGCGTCTCCGCTTTCCACCGGAGCTTCCATGCAATCACCGCGATGAGCCCGATCCAGTTCCAGAAACAGATCCGGCTCCAGCAGGCGCGACTCCAGCTTGCGGCGGCTCCCGCCGACATCGCCGCTGTCGGCCGCCGCGTGGGCTACGACAGTCCGTCGCAGTTCAGCCGCGAGTACCGTCGCCAGTTCGGGGCATCCCCCAGCCAGGACGCCATGCGCCTGCGCGCCACGAGCTGAGTTCCGCAGTGGTCAGTCCTCCAGGACGCGGTCGAGACGGATCGGCAGCTGCCGCTGCCGGACCCCGGTGGCATGCCAGACAGCGTTGGCGATCGCAGCCGCAGTGCCGACGTTCCCGATCTCACCAGCGCCTTTGACTCCCATGGGGAGGCCGGGTTCGTGGTCAGGCACGAATTCGGCTTCGATGTCGGGAACGTCGGCGTGTGCGGCGATGTGATAGCCGGCGAAGTCAGGGTTGACGTGCCGCCCCGAGACCGGGTCACGGACGCCCTCTTCGTGCAGAGCCATGGACAGCCCGCCGACCATTCCCCCGATGACCTGGCTGCGGGCCATGAGCGGGTTGATCACCCGGCCCACGGCGAACAGCCCGAGCAGCCGCCGCACGCGCACCTCACCGGTCGCCGGGTCGACGGTGACCTCGGCGAAGACGGCGCTGTAGGCGTGTCGTTCCCTGGATGGCAGCTCGCCGAGCAGGTGCGTCGTGTCGACCGTGACCGTCGCCGGCCGTTCCGGGCCGCGCATCTTCGCTGCGGCCTCGGTGATCGCCCACGCCCAGGACGCGGTCCCGCGGGACCCGCCCGCGCTCCACGCGGGGCCGAGGTCGCTGTCGGAGATTCGAAGCCCGATCTTCTCCACGCCGACCTCCAGCGCATCGGCGGCGATCGCGGTCAGCGCGGTGCGGGCGCCCGTGCCCAGGTCGGTGGCGGCGACGACCACGGTGAAGGTGCCGTCCGGCTCGGCCGTGATGGACGCCGTAGAGGGGAACGCCCCGGTGCTGAAGGACGTGGCGGCCAGCCCGGTGCCGACGAGCAGGGATCCCTCCCGCCGCATCCGCGGCCGGTGGTCGCGATCTGCCCAGCCGAACCGGCGTGCGCCTTGGCGCAGGCACGCGACCAGATTCCGGCTGCTGAACGGCAGTCCGGACA
Organism: Streptosporangium sp. NPDC006013; assembly: GCF_040614275.1. Lineage (NCBI taxonomy): Bacteria > Bacillati > Actinomycetota > Actinomycetes > Streptosporangiales > Streptosporangiaceae > Streptosporangium > Streptosporangium sp. NPDC006013. The sequence goes on along the minus strand of NZ_JBEXUE010000508.1, from coordinate 1,090 downwards.
CGGGACCGACGACGGGCTCGTTGCGCAGCCTGAGCTCGAGCGGGTCCATCTCCAGGTGCTCCGCCAGCTCGTCCATGGCCGATTCGAGCGCGAACGAGCCGGGCGCCGCGCCGGGGGCACGCATGGAGTACGGCGGCAGGATGTCGAGCGGAACCGCCGTGAGCCGGGTGCGGATCGCGGGCGCCGCGTAGAGCGTCTTGGTGAGCTCGGTGCACCCCTCGATGTACTCCGCGAGCGGGGACAGCTCGAACGCGGCCACATGGTCGACCGCCCGCAGGCGCCCATCGGCATCGGCTCCGATCCGGATCACCTGGTCCGTGGCCGGCCTCTGCGCGGTGGCCAGGAACACCTGGTCGCGGGTGAGCGTGACCCGCACGGGCCGCCCGAACCGCGTCGCGGCCATCACGGCCAGGATCAGCTGCGGCCCGCACATGCCCTTGGACCCGAAGCCTCCGCCGACATGCTCGACACGGATACGCACCCGCTCCGGAGGCAGGCAGAAGAGCGTGGCCAGGGTGACGGCGATCTGGTACGGCCCCTGGTTGGAGTCGACGGCCTGCAGGCGTTCTCCCTCCCACCAGGCGGTCGCCGAGTGCGGCTCCATGGCGCTGCAGTGCTCCTCGGGCGTGCCGTACCTCTCGTCGACCACTACCGCGGAGGCGGCCAGCTCGGCGTCCACATCGCCGACGTCCACGGGCCCGTCGAAGAGGGCCGATGCCGGACGGCCCGCCGGGTGGCCGAAGAAGAACTCCGTGTCATGCGGTTGCACGTCATAGACCACCGGCAGCGCCTGGGCGGCGGCACGGGCCTGTTCGGGCGTCTCGCCCACCACGAGGGCGATGGGGCGGCCCGCGTGCGGGATCACGTCATCCTGCAGGAGTCGCAGCCCTCCGTCCGGACCGAAGAAGTGCCCTGCTTCCGGGTTGAGCCGGGGCGCATTCCTGTGGTCGATCACGCCCAGCACGCCGGGCATGTCCTGAACGGCCGCGACGTCGATGTCGAGGACGCGCCCGCGGGTGATGGTGGAGACGACGACTGCGCCGAAGGCCAGGCCCGGCACCGGCTCGTCGGCGGAGTAGCGGGCGCCGCC
>NZ_JBEXUE010000507.1:0-7001 GCF_040614275.1 Streptosporangium sp. NPDC006013 | reverse complement strand
GTTCGGCGGTAGAGATATCCAGGCGCTCAGGTATCCAGGCGTAGGCGAATTATGGTTTTTCGCTGGAGTGCTGGGAACGAAGCAGGAACGTAAATGCCCGCCTCACGCGCCGTGGAGCGCCAGCGGGCCAGCGCCTTGGCCGCACGCTCGCCCTTCCACTGGGTGACGCACCTGGCCGCGGCCCAGGGGACGATCACGTCCACCCCCGCCTCGGTCATCATCTCCACGGCCAGCTCGCCCCGGTCGCCCTTGGGCAGCCCCTGGACCACGACCAGACGCGGGGACGGCACGGGCACCTCGTGACGGCGCAGTACCTGGACCCGGAGCGAATCCTTGCCCGCCTCGATCACCACGCACTCGGCGACCGAGCCCGCCCCGTCCGTCAGGTCAAGCCGCTCCCCGGCCCGCAGCCGCCGTACGGCCGCCGCGTGGCGCCCTTCGGGGCCGCCGAAGACGAACTCCGGCCTGGCCAGGTCGGCGGGTTCGGCCAGGAAGACCGGAACGGTCATGAGCCGTCGGGGCGTGAGCGGGAGCGGTCCGGGTCAGCGGCCATTGAAGGCGTCCCGCAGCCGGGAGAAGAAACTCTGCTGCCCGGGGGCGAACTTGCCGGGCGGGCGCTCCTCGCCGCGGAGCTTGGCGAGCTCCCTCAGCAGCTCCTCCTGTGCCGTATCGAGACGGGAGGGGGTCTCCACGTTCACGTGGATCAGCAGATCGCCACGGCCGGTCTCGTTCAGGCGCTGCACACCGCGGCCGTAGAGCGGGATCGTCTGCCCCGACTGCGTACCGGGACGGATGTCCAGCTCCTCGGCTCCGTCGAGTGTCTCCATGGTCAGGATGGTGCCGAGCGCGGCCGCGGTCATCGGGATCTGCACCGTGCAGTGCAGGTCGTCGCCGCGCCGCTCGAAGATCTCGTGGGGGCGCTCGACGATCTCCAGGAACAGGTCGCCGGGCGGGCCGCCACCTGGGCCGATCTCACCCTCTCCGGCGAGCTGGATGTGGGTGCCGTCCTCCACCCCTGCCGGGATACGGACCTTGATGGTCCGCCGGGTACGGACCCGGCCGTCGCCGGAGCACTCCTGGCAGGGGTGGCGGATGATCGACCCGAAGCCGCCGCACTGGGGACAGGGCCGTGAGGTCATGACCTGGCCGAGGAAGGAGCGGGTGACCTGGGAGACCTCGCCCCGGCCATGACACATGTCACAGGTGTCGGGGTGGGTGCCTGCGGCGGCGCCCGAACCCGTGCAGACCTCGCAGACCACCGCGGTGTCGACGACCAGCTCACGGGTCGTGCCGAAGCCCGACTCGCGCAGGTCGAGCTCGACCCGGATGGTGGCGTTGCGTCCGCGACGGGCACGCGAGCGGGGGCCGCGACCGCCGCCGCCACCGGCCGCGCCGAAGAAGGCGTCCATGATGTCGCTGAACGGGAAACCGGCACCGAAGCCTCCGGCCCCCGCACCGCCCGAGGCGAACGGGTCGGCCCCCATGTCGTACATCTGCCGCTTGCTGGAGTCGGACAGGACCTCGTAGGCCTGGGTGATCTCCTTGAAGCGCTCCTGAGTCTCGGGGTCGGGGTTGACGTCAGGATGCAGTTCGCGCGCCAGACGTCGGTACGCCTTCTTGATCTCTTCCGCACTGGCGTCACGGCGCACCCCGAGGGTGCCGTAGTAGTCGCTCTTAGCCACTTTTCGTTGACCTCTTATGATGCAGCCAGGATCTGGCTGACGTAGCGTGCCACCGCGCGCACCGCGCCCATCGTGACCGGATAGTCCATCCGCGTTGGGCCCAGCACACCTAGCCGGGCCAGTTGCTTGTCCCCAGAACCGTATCCGGCGGCGACGATCGACGTGCCCTGGAGTCCGGTGTAGGGGTTCTCCGAGCCGATCCGCACGGTCAGCGCCGACAGGTCGGAGGTCTCACCGAGCAGTCGCATGAGCACGACCTGCTCTTCCAGCGCCTCCAGCACATCGCGGAGCCCGACCGTGAAGTCGGCTCCCGCGAGGTTGGCGGCACCGGCAAAAACGATCTTTTCATCGTGCCTGTCCACCAGGGACTCCAGCAGCACGGACAGGATCGTGGCCGCGAGCGGCCGGTCCTCGGCGGGCAGCCGCTCCGGCAGGTCGGCGACCTTGTCGGGAACGCCGGTGAGCCCGCAGCCGTCGAGGGAGGTGTTGAGGACCGCTCGCAGATGGGCCACCCGCTGCTCGTCCACGACGTCGGGCAGCTCGACCACGCGCTGCTCCACCCGGCCGGTGTTGGTGATGAGCACGAACATCAGCCGGCGCTCGCTCAGCGGCACCAGCTCGACGTGCCGGACCGTCGAGTTGGTCAGCGTCGGGTACTGCACCACGGCGACCTGCCGGGTGAGCTGGGCAAGCAGCCGCACCGTTCGCATGACGACGTCGTCGATGTCCACCGCACCCGCAAGAAAGCTCTCGATGGCCTTGCGCTCCGCGCTCGACAGGGGTTTCACCTGCGAGAGCCGGTCAACGAAGAGCCGGTAGCCCTTGTCCGTGGGCACCCGGCCGGCGCTGGTGTGGGGCTGGGCGATGTAGCCCTGCTCCTCCAGCACCGCCATGTCGTTACGGATCGTCGCCGGGGACACCCCCAGACTGTGCCGATCCGCGAGAGCCTTGGAACCCACCGGCTCATTGGTGGACACGTAGTCCTCGACGATGGCGCGAAGCACGGCGAGCTTCCGGTCGTCGACCAACGTGGTCACCTCCCTGCCTGCGTTCAGATGGGAAACACGAGGTCTGGCACTCTGTGTTCCCGAGTGCCAAGTGTACGGCCCCCGTGCGGAAGGCGCGATAAGCAAGAGGTGCGGATGATGACGCCAAGCCATTGGCAAGTCAACTGCTATCGCGCTTCAACCGGTTCCCGTCACAATTCGTACATGTCCAATGATTTTGGTTCTTTTCCGGGCGACGCCTCCCGCGGCCCCGGTTACGGCTCCCCCCAGCAGCCGTATGGCCAGCAGCCCCACCAGAACGGCCCCTCCTACGGTTACGCACCTCCCGGCTACGGCGCCCCGCAGAGCCCGCCCCCCACCGGGAAGATCAAGCCCGGTATCGGGTGGATCGTCGGGGTATGGCTGCTCGCCCTGGTCTGCATCATCGTCGGCATCGGCGGCTTCGCCGGTGGCGTGCTGGGCGCGGTCACCAGCGCGGCGCCGACGAAGACGTTCGCCCCCGGCGAAAACACGACGGTCACGCTCGACCCGGCCGACAAGCCCGCCATTTATGTCTCCACCAGTGGACCCACCAATTTCGAGTGCACGCTGACCGGCGGCACCGGCACGCCCAGCCTGCAGAAGCCGCTCGTCCAGCAGACCGTGGCGGGCTCCGACGGCGTCGTCTGGGAGATGGGCCTGCAGATCGGCGTGGAGCAGGCAGGCGACTACCAGGTCACCTGTACCGCCGACCCCGTGGAGGGCACCACGTTCGGCGTGGGCCGGGAACTCTCCGCCGGATCACTGGTCGGCGGGGTGATCGCCCTGTTCGCGGTGCCCGGCATCGGGATCCTGCTGGCCATCATCGTGACGATCGTCGTACTGGTGAAGCGGAGCAACGTCCGCAAGCGCAGGGCCGCCGCGTCGGCGGGGCAGTGGGGAGCGCCGGGACCCTACGGCAGGTGACCGTGGCGTTTGCTAGCGTCCCACGTGATCCTTTGCGAGAGACGGTGGGCGGTCGGTGATGTACGAGCGTGACGTTCTGGCGGGAGACTGGCGGCGCCCCCGCAGAGGGGGGATTCCCCAGGTTCCCGCCGAACTCGATCTGGTCGTCGAGGACGCCGACGGCGGCTTCTGCGGCGCCGTGGTGGCCTGCGACAAGGAGGCCGTCACCCTGGAGGACCGCTTCGGCCGCCGGCGGGTCTTCCCACTGGAGCCTGCCGCGTTCCTCCTGGAGGGCAAGGCGGTGACGCTCGTGCGCCCGGCCGCCGCGCCACGTGGCCCCAGGCGGAGCGCGTCGGGCTCCATCGCGGTGGAGGGCCTGCGGGCCCAGGTGGCCAGGGAGAGCCGGATATACGTGGAGGGCGTGCACGACGCCGCACTCGTGGAGAAGGTCTGGGGCCACGACCTGAGGGTCGAGGGTGTGGTCGTGGAGTATCTGGAGGGGGTCGATCACCTGCCCGCCATCGTCGAGGAGTTCCGGCCGGGCCCTGGCCGCCGCCTGGGTGTGCTCGTCGACCACCTGGTCCCCGGTTCCAAGGAGAGCCGGATCGCCGCGCGGGTCTCCTCCCCGCACGTGCTGATCGTCGGGCACCCGTTCGTGGACGTCTGGCAGGCGGTCAAGCCGCACACACTCAAGATCTCCTCCTGGCCGTCGGTGCCGCGCGGCGTGCCCTGGAAGGAGGGCGTCATCGCCGCGCTGGGCTGGAAGACGGAACCCGGCGACGCGTGGCGCCGCATCCTCGGATCGGTTACGACATATGCCGATCTGGAGCCCGAGCTGCTCGGTCCGGTCGAAGAGCTGATCGACTTCGTCACGGTTCCCGGCGAGGATGGCTAGGCCGTCGACCCATCAGGAGGGGCCATGAGCGAGAACCCTGGGAATTCACCGGGCGAGGACCGGACGAAGCGGCGCATCGGCGATCCTCCGCCCGGACACACCATGCCGGGCCACACCATGCCGGGCCACACGACGCCGGGCCATACGACGCCCGGACACACCATGCCCGGCCAGAGCGCCCCGCCGCCGGGCCAGGGCTACGGACAACCGGGCCAGGGCTACGGACAACCGGGCCAGGGCTACGGACAACCGGGCCAGGGCTACCCCTCCTCCCCGTACGACCCGAGCGGTTACGGCTACCAGGATGGATACGCCCAGCACGGCGGGTACGGCCGGCCGGTGGGTTACGGCTACCAGGCGCCGCCGGGGACCTACGGCCCGCGGCCCGGCAGTGACGACACCACCATGGCGATGCTCGCCCACCTGCTGGGCCTGCTGACCAGCTTCGTCGGCCCGCTGGTGCTCTACCTCGCCAAGAAGGACGAGTCACCCTACGTGCGGGACCAGGCCGCCGAGGCCCTCAACTTCCAGCTCACGGTGATGATCGCCTATTTCGTCTGCATGGTCCTGGTGTTCGTGCTCATCGGCTTCGTGCTGATGTTCCTCGTCTGGATCGGGTCGATCATCATGATGGTCATCGCCGCGGTGGCGGCCAACCGGGGGGAGAACCACCGCTATCCGATGAGCATCCGCTTCGTCAGCTGACCGGGGCCGGAACTCAGGTGAGGTCGCGGACCAGGGCGTCGGCCAGCAGGCGGCCGCGCAGGGTGAGCACCGCCCGGCCCGCCTTGAACGGCTCCGTCTCCAGCAGGCCGTCGGCCAGCGCGCGGGCGACCACCCGGGGGCGGTCGAGCTCCCCGAGCGGGAAGCCCTGGGCGAGCCGCAGCTCCAGCATCAACCGCTCCACCGCCCTGTCCCCGGGCTCCAGCACCTCTCGCGCCTGGGCGGGCGAGGTGCCCGCGGCCAGTCGCCGGGCGTAGGCGGCGGGGTGCTTGACGTTCCACCAGCGGGTGCCGCCGACGTGGCTGTGCGCCCCCGGACCGACGCCCCACCAGTCTCCGCCGGTCCAGTAGAGCAGGTTGTGCCGGCATCGCCCGGCCTCGGAGGTCGCCCAGTTGGACACCTCGTACCACTCGAACCCCGCCTCGGCCAGCATGGCGTCGGCGATCAGGTAACGGTCGGCGGCCACGTCGTCGTCGGGCATCGGGAGCTCGCCCCGCCTGATCCTGGCGGCCAGCCTCGTCCCGTCCTCGACGATCAGCGAGTATGCGGAGACATGGTCGGGCCCCGCCTCGATCGCCGCGGCCAGCGAAGCACGCCAGTCGTCGTCGCTCTCCCCCGGCGTGCTGTAGATCAGGTCAAGGTTGACGTGCTCGAACCCCGCCTGCCTCGCCTCCCGTACGGCCTGCGCCGGGCGGCCGGGGGTGTGGCGACGGTCCAGCACCGCGAGCACGTGCTCACGGGCACTCTGCATCCCGAAGCTCATCCGGTTGAACCCACCCTCGCGAAGCTCCGCCAGGTAGGCGGGATCCACCGACTCGGGGTTGGCCTCGGTGGTCACCTCGGCGCCGGGAGCGAGCCCGAACTCCTCCTCGATCGCCCCCAGGATCCGTACCAGGTCTCCGGCAGGTAGCAGGGTCGGGGTGCCCCCGCCGAAGAACACGGTCTCGACCGGGAGGCGCGCGGCGCCGAGGTTGGCCCGCGCCCGCCGCACCTCGTCGACGGCGGTGTCCGCGTAGTCCCGCTGCGCGGCGCCGGGACCGAGTTCCGAGGCCGTGTAGGTGTTGAAATCGCAGTAACCGCACCGGGTCACGCAGAAGGGCACATGGACGTAGAAGCCGAAGGGCCGCTCGCCGAGTCCGGCGAGCGCGCTCTCGGGGAGTTCGCCCGAGGCGGGTACGGGATCCCCGTCGGGAAGTGTGGATGGCACGCCCCAAGTCTGCCGCTCCCCACGCGATGCCCGGGACGTCGCCCCGGCTGTGGAACGCCCGCCGCCGGCCGTCCACCGGTCAAACCACCGCGGGCCGTTGACGGCCGGATCGCACAGGTCTACGATCCGGGAAAACTTAAAGGAAAGTTTCCTATAAGTTACTATTCCGAGCAGTGGAGAAGCCCGTGCAGAGACTCCTCCGGAACATGATCGCGGCAGCCCTCGCCGCAGGTCTCGCGGCGGTGGCCTTACCGGCCCCGGCCCAGGCCCAGACCCCCTCAGGAAACGGTGACCGCTTCAAGCGGGTCGCCTACTTCATCCAGTGGGGCGTCTACGGCCGCGACTATCACGTCAAGGACATGGAGAGCAGTGGCGCCGCCGCCAAGCTGACTCACATCAACTACGCCTTCGGCTTCGTCAACGCCGAGGGCGACTGCTACTCCGCCGACCCGTGGGCCGACTGGCAACGCCCGGTGGCCGCCGAGCAGAGCGTGGACGGCGTCGGCGACGCCGAGGGCCAGGCGCTGAACGGCAACCTGAACCAGCTGAAGAAGCTCAAGGCC
>NZ_JBEXUE010000506.1:0-7023 GCF_040614275.1 Streptosporangium sp. NPDC006013 | reverse complement strand
GGATCTGTTCCTCGGGCTGACGGACCTGCCCGCCACGGAGGCGATCAAGAAACACCCGTGGCTCGAACGGCGAGCGCAGGCCGTCAGGAACTGAAGGGGACGCCGCGTCGGCGTGAAATGATCAGCGGCGAGGCTGGCCGTGACGCCGTTTTGTTCTTGGACCTCGCAAGGCCGCCATAAGTCTGGACGCCGGGGGCCGGTTTGAAGGGTTGCGTCCTGTTGCTGAGAGCACGCCGACCAGATTCGTCAATTCCCTCATCGTGCCCCCCGGCCGGCCTCACCCTACCCGTGTGTGATCGAGGAAGGTAAGGCCGGTCGATGGCCAGAGGTGCAGGCGATGCCGCGCACGAGATGGAGCAGATCGAAGAGCCAGGTGAGCTACTGACCCGGGTGGCGGCGATCGATGTCGCCAAAGACACCGGGATGGTGTGTACCCGGGTGCCGCACGAGTCCCGGGCTGGGCGCAAGGTCCAGAAAGTGTGGAACGTGGCGGCCCGCTACGACGAGATCGTCGCCTTGGCCGACCATTTGAGATGTCTGGGGATCGAGCGGGTCGTCCTCGAATCGACCGCCGATTACTGGAGGATCTGGTTCTACCTGCTGGAAGCGGCCGGGCTGCAGGTGTGGCTGATCAACGCCCGCGACGTGAAGAACGTCCCCGGACGCCCGAAAACCGACAAGCTGGACAGTGTCTGGTTGTGCAAGCTGAACGAGCGCGGCATGGTGCGCCCCTCGTTCGTCCCGCCACAAGACATCCGCGATCTTCGGGCGTTGACCCGGCTGCGGGCGGTACTGGTCACCGAGGGCTCTCGGCATCGCCAGCGAATCGAGAAGATTCTCGAAGACGCACTGCTCAAGGTGTCGGCTGTGCTGTCGGACCTGTTCGGGCACAGCGGCCGGCGGATGCTGGAGGCCTTGGTCGCCGGCCAGCGTAGTCCCGCCGTCTTGGCAGGACTGGCCGATCATCGGGTCCATGCCAGTAACCGGGAACTGATCGCCGCGCTCACCGGCCGGTTTCGGGATGTACACGCCACTGAGATCGGTATCTTGCTGGAGCTGATCGACACTTTGCAGGCCAAGGTCGAGCGACTGGATGAGGAGATCACCGCGCTGATCGACGCCCTGCCGGGAGCGGCGCCGGTGTGTACCGGCTGTGGACTGATCGGCGGCGTGCACGCTCCCGGCTGCGACAACGATGGTGAGCTTGTGCTGTCGCTGGTGCAGCGCCTGGATGAGATCACCGGCGTCGGCGTCACGTGTGCTCGCGTCATCATCGCCGAACTCGGGCTCGATGTCGCTGCCCAGTTTCCCACTCCGGCCCATGCCGCCGCCTGGGCGAAACTGATCCCGCTGGCCAATCAGTCCGGCGCCACCACCCGACCCGGCCGGGCCGGGAAAGGCAACCGCTGGCTACGCGCCGTCCTGGGTGCCGCGGCGATGGCCACCGCCCAAACCAAGGGCACCTTCCTTGGTGAGCGCTACCGGCGGATCCGGCGGCGCCGCGGCAAGAAGAAAGCCATGATCGCGATCGCCCGCAACATTCTTCAGATCGCCTACCTGCTGATCAGTGATCCAGGCCTGCGCTTCCAGGATCTGGGCGCCGACTACTTCGACACTCTCGGTCTCAAACGTCAGAGCCATAACAAGATCCGGGATCTGGAGCGGCTCAACCCCGGCATGAGGGTCGCCCTCGTTCCCATCGCGGCTTCCACCACCTGATCACACGTCGTCACCGATCACTCGTCCAACACCGCCGGAGGTCTCCGAGCAAACCCCGTATCGTCGCAGCTCTCCGTGATCTGGCGCCTGGGCGGGTGCCGGGTCGACGCCTGCTGCCTGTCTGTCCGTAGCTATTTCCGACCAGAACAATTCGGCAATCATCCAGGACGGCCTGATGTCCCTCGCCGGAACGAACTGCTGGCGCTGTGCTGATGCCCGTGTACGTCGGGGTTGTTGGGCGGTAACTTCGCTGTGTGGCTACCAACGAGGAGCAGACGCGCTGGATCGTCCACGGCGAGCGGCTGATCTACGACAACGAGTGGATCCGGCTCGGACTCGTTGATGTCGAGATCCCGGACGGGGAGCGCTTCGAACATCACGCGGTTCATCTGGGACGGGCGGCCATGACGGTGCTGGTCGACGAGCAGAACCGGGTGCTGATGATGTGGCGGCATCGGTTCCTGTTTGACCGATGGGGCTGGGAGCTCCCCGGCGGCCTCGTCGAAGTCGGGGAAGACCCGAAGGACACGGCTGCTCGTGAGGTGGAAGAGGAGACCGGGTACCGGCCCAAGGAGATGGAGCACCTGATCACGTTCCAGCCGATGGTGGGCATGGTCGACTCCGAACACCTGGTGTTCCTCGGCCGGGGGGCCGAGCTGGTCGGTGAGCCGGTGGGAGAGGTGGAGGCCGATCGGCTGGAGTGGATTCCGATGGCCCAGATCCCGGGCATGATCGCCCGTGGGGATGTGTGGAACTCCGGGGTGTTGGTCGGGTTGCTGTATGCGCGGGAGCGGCTTAACGGGAGCCGCGGGTAGCCGCTCGCATGAGTTCCTTGATGCGTCGTCCGTGCCGGCGAGAGCCGATCGTCGTGGCGAGTTGGTCGGCGCGGTAGAGGTGGGGTTGTGCGGCGTCCAGTTCCCCCATGGCCAGCAGAGCGTGGGCGAGGTCGCATCTGAGGCCAGCTTCGGCGCGGTTGTAGGTGCCGTCCATGCCCGCGAGGGCTGAACGGAGATCCTCGATGGTGTCGGGGTCGCCGAATCTGACGAGGCAGTTGCCGCGCCAGCGGGCGAGGTGGTGGGTGTTGAGAGAGACGTACGGCACGTGAGGGTCGGCGTCGTCTCCGGGCAGTAGCGCGGCGGCTTGATCCAGGGCGGTGCGGCAGGTGGCCTCGTCTCCGAGGATGGCGGCGGCTTCCGCTTCGGCGGCGGCGAGCCAGGTCCGTAAGTGGCCGGGGACGCGGCGGTCGTAGGTGGTGCGAACGTGCTGGAGGAGTTCGGTGGCTTCGGCCGGTCGTCCGAGGTCGATCAGGACGTATGCCTGCTGTCCGCAGGCGTAGGCGAGCAGAGCGGGGTTTTCGGCTTCGCGGGCGGCGGAGATGGCGTGCTCGTGGTGATCCCAAGCATCTGAGAGGGCGCAGGTGTCGAGGGCCTGCCATCCGGCGAGGGCTGCGGTCTCTGACAGTACGTGAGCGAGCTGGGCGCGGATGCCCGGCCGGATGGCGTGCCGGTGGACGCCTTCTAGCTGGGCGATCTGGGCGCGCATCTTGTCGGCGATGGCCGCGCCACCGAGTCGGCGGTCCATCAGGCGCAGGTTGTTGGTCTCGGTGGTGAGGATCATGACCATGGTGAGATCGATGGCGGCGGCGGCTTCGATCCGGGCCGTCAGCTCGTCGGCCTGCTCCTGGTGGCTGCCGCCGTGGTCACCTGTGGGGGAGGCGAGGTCGAGTGGGGCCAGACCGAAGAGCATGCGGGCGTGGTCGGGCAGGCCGAGGCCGGCGGCGATGCGCTCATAGACCTCCAGGTCGGTGACCTGGCGTTGTCCTCGGATGATCTGGCTGATGCGGCCCTGGGATATTCCGGTCGCCGTGCTGATCCGAACCTGACTGGCACCGCTGTACTTGACGGCGAGATTGAATAGTCCGGCTACGTCACGATTTTTGAGGATTTCTCTACTTGCTTCGTGATCCCAAATCCCCGCTGGAATCTGGATGGGGTCAAATGCGTTCCCGTGCATTCCGTCCTCCGGTCATCGGCTCCCGAAGTGGTGCATCGCTACAGGGCGAAACTCTATATCTCCCAGTGGTATATCCGCGTGGTATAGGAACGGAAAGTTCACCGGGACATTCTTTCCGGCATGACAACACCGGTTAAATGCACGGAGTGCGACGGGCGCGGATGGAAGATCGTCACCCGTCGTGGATGCGTGGCGGCCATGGGCCTGCGCCTGGAATTCTCGGCACACGAGGACTGCATCTACTGCGGCGGTATGGAACAGCTCGTCGAGATGTTCGAGTGGGAGGTGTTCACCACCGCCGGAACCGACAACCTCGGGCCGTGCGGAACCAGCTCGGGACAGGCCCCGTCGATGGACGCGCTCCGGATGGCGCTGCGCCAGATGGCACCGAACGCAGCGGCCTGGGGGCGCATCACCCACCGGGTTCGCGACTTCAGCGCCGTGCAGGACGACTGGTCGCGACAGGTGCTCTTCCACGCCACCGTGGACCCGGCCGGGTCGGTGCGTTTCGAGCGGCAGGAATCATGAACGAGAATCCTCCTCGGCGAGGAATTTCGTGCATGGCGCATCATCTCGTACCGGCTGCTCCCGGATGTGTGTCTTTGACCTGGAATAGGGCGCGGCGTTTCGGGCGGGTTCGGGTGGCGGCCTGGACCTGCCATGAGCACCGGGTGACGTTTTACGAATTGTGCGATGCGGGCGGCCTGTCATTCATCCGCAAGACGGTTCAGGACAAAAACCGCAGCGCCGTGCTTCATAGTGAGGCGTGGTCGCCTGCTCAGGCGCGGGTGGTGTGGATCAGGATTTTGGCGGGGCTGGCCCGGTAGCCGCCTGTGGCTGCTGCGCCTCCTGACAGGGCTGGCCTCAGCCGGTACTGTGCTTGTGCAGACAAGTGGAAGAGTGATCGGGCGGTTAAGATGAGCAGGGATTTCGCCCCTCCGAAGTATGCCCAGGTGATGGGCGCGATTCAGGAGCGCATCGAGGCCGGGCAGTACGCGGCCGGTGACATGCTGCCCTCTGAGACGCAGCTCGTCAGAGAGTTCGGCGTGGGCCGCACGACAGTGGTTCGGGCGCTTCAGACGCTGGCCATGCAAGGCTGGATCGAGCGTGAACATGGCCGCGGCTCGTTCGTGAAGGGCCGTCCCGAAAGTGCCGTTGATCGCATCCGACCGGGCCTGGCGGTGGCCGAGCAGGCCGAGAGCGGTGACATGGTCACCGAGGTGGCCCGGGTTCCGGCTCCCCGTCACATCGCTCGCTTGCTCAACGTTGAGGACAAGACGCCGGTGATCTCGCGTCGGCGCGTGGCCCGGCAGGGGGGCCGGCTGTCTGCGGTGGAGACCCTGTGGTTCCCGCTGGAGGTCGCGTTGGGCACCGATGTCGACAAGCCCGAACCGCTGGCGCGCGGGGTGCGTCATCACCTCCAGGCGGTCAAGCACCTGCGCTTCGATCACGTCACCGAGCGGCTGACCGCGCGCAACCCCACGAAGGAAGAGGCGGAGTTGCTCGGCTCCGCCAAGCCTGTTCTCGGGGTGCTGGCCACTGTGCATGACGCCGCTGGGAGTGTGCTCCTGGTGATGAGCGTGGCGCTCCCCGGTGACCTGCACGAACTCCAGGACGTCTACCAGGTGAGCTAAGCCTTCCCCGTCCACCTCGCTCATCCGCTTGTGCGGACAAGTGGGAGTGGGCTACTCTCAACTCAAGCGGACAAGTGAACAACCGGACATCTGGTTGCCGCTCGACGAGAGGAACCCCCATGGCCATCCAAGGCCCCATCCCGATCAGCTTCACGCAGGTCTTCCCGCACGGCTGCTACGTCGTCGGCGAGGTCGAGCAGGTCAAGGACTTCGACGCCTCCAGCAAGGGGCGCACGGTCTACGCCAAGGACAAGAACACCGGCGAACTCGTCTGGCAGGTCGCCGTGATGGACGCCGATCCGACCGTCAAGGCCGGCCAGAAGACGGTGGCGGTCAAGATCCTGTCCCCGACTCAGCCCGTCGTCCCGGCCGCGCTGCCGGGCCTGCCGTTCGTGCCGGTCGAGTTCGACGGCATGACCGTCACCGCCTACGTCGGCCAGAACACCGGCCGCCTGGCCTGGTCGATCCGGGCAACGGCGATGCGGGCTCCCCGCTCGGCTGCGGCTCCCGCTCGGCAGAGCGCTCCGACCTCGGCCAAGGAGACAGCCGGTAAGGACGTGGCCGCGTGAGTGAACACCAGCCCTACACCCGTGCCTCGATCTCGCTCGATGCGGACGGTACCCGGCTCGACATCTCGTTCCGTACCCCGGACCTGTCGGTCATGGCTCTGGGTGCCGAGAGCGGGCGGCCGTTCCTGAATCTGTCCACCGCGCAGGCACAGGTGGTGATCTCCACCACCGGCGGCGGACCGGTCACCGAACGGGACGTGACCCTCGCCCGGCAGCTCGCCGACGCCACCGCGCGCTACCTCGCCGACTGCGAGCGCCTGCACACCGAACAGTCCACCAACCCCGACCAGGCCGAGCAGGACAAGGCGGCCTGACACGTAAGCGGGGCCGCCAGAAGCGCCAACTTCCGGCGGCCCCTCGGTTCTCCCTCTCACGCGAATTCAAGGAAGGCCCCCAGCCTAATGTTCAAGAAACTGCCCGGCGACGAGGCGCAGAACCTCGTCTCCACCACCCCCGATACCGCCGTCGTCTTCCGCCCGGCCATCGTCCGTACCCCGGCGATCCTCACGATTCTGATCTTCACATGGCGGCTGCTGGCCGGTCTCCTGCGGCTGCTGTGGCGCCACCCGATCGCCTCGGCCGTCACCCTCACCCCCGGCGCGCTCACCTACTTCTACGGCTGGCGCTGGGGTCTCGGCCTCGTCGTCCTGGTTCCGCTCGGCCTCACCGCCTGGTGCCTCCTCGCGCGTCCGTCGTTCCTGCGTCTGGTGGGCTGGCGGCTGCTGGCCTGGTGGCGGCGGGTGTGGATCTACCGGCGGCACTGGCAACCGGTAATGATCATCTCCGGGCTCGGCCGTCACTTACGCGGCCGGGACTACCTGCCTCGCATCGTCCGCGTCACCTGCACCTCGTGGGCCGACCTGGTCACGGTGCGGATGCTCACCGGGCAGTCGGTCAAGGACTGGGCCGACCGTACCGACCACCTCGCCCACGGCTTCGGCGCTCGTTCCTGCCGGGTCTCCATCGCGCGCTCCGGCCGGCTGCTGCTCGTCTTCCCCCGCCGTGATCCTCTCGCCACTCCGCTTCCGGCCGTATCGGTCCCGGAGGAGGTCTCGGTGGGGCCGGTGGAGGTCGGCACGTGCGAGGAC
>NZ_JBEXUE010000505.1:0-7052 GCF_040614275.1 Streptosporangium sp. NPDC006013 | reverse complement strand
ACCTGCAGACCAAGGGCCGCAGGGTGATCGGGATCGACGATGATCTCCTGGATCTCGACAACCTCACGGGCGGGCAGCGCCGCGGAGGCGAGAAGTGTGATCGCCCAGGCGCACACCCTGGTCACGGTACGTCTGCTGGACATGAGGCCCTCCTCGATCTCGAACCTTTCGACCGCGAGGGGAGAACGCCCCTGACCACTGAATGATCATTTGACCTGGGCAACGCCACCATAGGCGGTCGTCGCCGGCCGGAGCCACCCGCCACGCGGGACGCCGTCCACGGGCCTTTCCCGCGGTTGACACCGCCTCGGGCGAGCCTGCCCGCCCGAACCCGGCGGATGGCTCGGCCGTCGCGCGGGCCCCTGCGGCGCTTCGTCGACGGCGAACACGCGTTCCGGGGGCGGCGTCCACTCGGTAGGTTGCCGGGGTGGCGACGATTCGACGAGACGGCGTGGAACTCGCGTACGACGAGGCGGGCTCCGGTCCCGCGGTGCTGTTCGCGCACGCGGGAATAGCCGACCGGCGGATGTGGGAGCACCAGTTCCTGGCGCTGTCGGCGCGCCACCGGGTGATCCGCTACGACTGGCGCGGGTACGGCGAGTCCGGCGACGCGGCCGGTGGGTTCGCGCACCACGAGGACCTGCTGGCGGTGCTCGACGCGCTCGGGGTGGAGCGGGCAGCCCTCGTCGGCTGCTCGATGGGGGGCGCGTACGCGCTGGACGCGGCCCTTGCCGCCCCCGGACGGGTGACCGCGCTCGCGTTGGTCTGCTCGGGCCTGTCCGGGCACGCCTGGCCGGCGGAGATGCTGGAGCAGGCACGGGTACGCGTGCACAGTGCCGTGCCCGCCGACCGGCTGCGGCGTTACCGCGCCGGGGAGGCGGAGACGGTCGACGCCGCGGACGTGGCGGCGATGGCGGAGGCACAGGTCCGCTGGCAGGTCGCCGGGCCGGACCGCGGCCGGGAGGATCTCGACCCCGCGGTCTGGGAGGCGGCCGTCGCGATGTGTCGCGGCGTGTTCGAACGGCTGTGGAGCGGCCCGCCCTCCGCCGAACGGCAGCTCGATCCACCGGCGAAGGGGCGGCTGGGCGAGATCGGGGTGCCCACGCTGGTGGTCAACGGACTCGCCGACGTGCCGCAGATCCAGGCCGTGTCCGGCCTGCTGGCCGACGGCATCGCGGGGGCACGCCGGCTGGACCTGCCCCGGACGGGTCACCTACCGTCACTGGAGCGGCCGGTGGAGACGACCTCCGCACTGGCGGAGTTCCTTGGCGCGCTTCATCGGCCCGCCGGACGGCCGGGCCGGGGTGACGCGCGATGACGCCGGCCGTGAACGGCCACGCGCCGCGGGTCTCCGCCTGGCTGCGCGCCCGCCCCGCCAGGGCGGGGCGCACCCGTGTCCTGGCCGTCGAGGGGCGGTCGGGGTCGGGGAAGTCCACCCTCGCCACCGCCGTGGCCGCGGAGCCGGCCGCTCCCGTCATACGGATGGACGACCTCTACCCGGGGTGGGACGGCCTGCTGAGCGGGGTCGACGCGCTGGTCGAGTGGATCCTGCTGCCGCTGAGCCTGGACCGGCCCGCACGATGGCGACGCTACGACTGGGCGGACGGCGCGTACGCCGAGTGGCACGAGGTTCCGGCCGCCGGGACCCTGGTCGTCGACGGCACCGGCTCCGGCGCGCTGGCCGCCGCGCCGTACCTGAGCGGCCTGCTCTGGCTGGAGGCGGCCGACGAGGTACGCAAGGACCGCGCGCTGGGGCGCGACGGCGATCTCTACGCCCCGCACTGGGAGCGCTGGGCGGCCCAGGAGAAGAGTTTCCACATCCGCGACGACGTCCGTGCCCGCGCCGACCTGACGATCGTCACCGGCTGAGGCGCCGAACCGCGACCGCCCAGGAAATCTGAGACTTCCGATCCGGAAGTGCCTCTCCACCCCGGCGCACCGGGCAGGCTGGAGGGGCGCCGGGCACGCCGGTGCCGGCCCACAACGAGGAGAGCCCGTGACCACATGGATGCTGCTTGACTACGGCGAGGTCATCTCCATGCCACAGCCCGCCGGCGAGATAGCGGTCATGGCGGAGCTCGCCGGCCAGGATCTCGCGACCTTCGGTGACCGCTACTGGCGCCACCGCGACGCCTACGACCTCGGCCAGGCCCCCCACGCGTACTGGAGCGAGGTCCTCGGCCGGACGCTCGACGACGGCGATCCCCTCGTGGCCAGGCTCGACGCGGCCGACACCGCGAGCTGGTCCCACCTCAACCCCGAGACCCTGCGCGCGATCGAGGGGTTCGCCGGGCGCCACCGGCTCGCCCTGCTGTCCAACGCCCCCGAGTCGATGGCGGCGGCCATCGACGACGCGCCGTGGTCCGCGGCGTTCACCCATCGCTTCTACAGCTGCCGGCTGGCCCTGGCCAAGCCGGATGCCGCCGTCTTCGAGCAGGTCCTGCGTCGGCTCGACGCCGCCCCCGGTGACGTCACCTTTCTCGACGACCGGGCGGTCAACGTCCGCGCCGCGGCGGCGCTCGGTATCAACGCCGTCCTCCATCCGGCGCGACCGTCCTCGTGGCACCGGGGCTGAGGTCAGGCCGAGAAGCGCGCCACCCACTCGCGGGCGCCGGGAAGGATCTCCTCCACCGGCGCCACCTGCGGGTACCAGGTGCGTTCCCATTCCAGGCAGGCCCAGCCACCGAAGCCGCGCAGCAGATCGCCGCACCCGTCGAGGGGAACCCCGCCCGCCCACATCGGCACCGGAGTGGTGTCGGTCGCCGAGACCGCGTCCTTGATCTGCACGTACGCGAGGTGATCGCCCAGCGCCGCCAGGGTGTCGGCGGGCGCCTCGCCGTGGCGCCACGGGTGCAGCACGTCCCACAGCGCGCCCGCGGTCTCGGGCACGCCCGCGGCGTCCAGCAGCCGCCCGACCGCGGCACCGGTCGGCATGGCGTCGTGGGTCTCCACCAGCACCCGTACCCCGGACTCGGCGCACAGGTCCGCGACCGCGCGCAGCCGCCGCGCCCCCGCCTCGAGGTCCTGCCCGCCGGGAAAGACCCGCACGGCGGGAGCACCCAGGTCCGCGGCGAGGACCAGGTCCTCGCGAAGTTCCCGTACCACGGGCTCGTCCGGGCCGGTCACGGCGATCCCGACATATCCCGCAAGGGCGGAGATCTCCAGCCGGGCCGCCCCGACGGCCGCGCGGACCTCCGCCCGCCGCGCCGGGGAGAGCCCGGCGTGGACCCCGGTATCGGGGTGGAGGCGGAGTTCGAGCCCGGCGCACCCGTACGCCACGGCCGTCTCGACGGCCCGCGCGAGGCCCTGCCCCGGCATGCCGAGCGTGCTGAACGCCAACCGCATCGAGCCCCCTTGGAAAACGCTCATCGTAGACGCTAGGCCGCGTGGGCGCCTCCGTGGTCGGTGCGGGTCAGACGGCGGCGAAAGACCCAGTAGGTCCAGCCCTGGTAGGCGAGGACCAGCGGGGTGAAGATGACGGCGACCCACGTCATCACCGTGAGCGTGTACGGGCTGGAGGCGGCGTTGTCGACGTTCAGGCTGTTGGCCGGGTCCAGCGCGGGCATCACGTCGGGCCAGAGGTTACCGAAGAGGGTGACCGTGATGGCGATGACGGCCACCGCGTTGGCGGTGAAGGCCCAGCCGTCGCGGCCGCGCAGGGTGGCGAGCAGCGCGCCCGCGATCCCGGCGGCGGCCAGCGCGGCGCTCGCCCAGGTGGCGGGCCTGCCGCCGATGAGCTGGGTGGCGGTCAGGAAGGCTCCGCCCACGACCAGCGTGACCACGGCGAGCCTCTTCGCCATGACGGCCGAGCGGGCGCGCAGGTCGCCGTCGGTGCGCAGGGTCAGGAAGAGCGCGCCGTGCAGCACGAACAGCGAGAGCGTGGCCAGGCCACCCAGCAGCGCGTACGGGTTGAGCAGGGTGAGCAGCGTCCCGGTGTACTCGTGGTCGGCGTCCAGCGGGACGCCCCGGACGATGTTGGCGAAGGCCACGCCCCACAGGAAGGCGGGGAGCAGCGATCCGATGAACAGCGTGCGGTCCCAGCCTCGGGAGCTGTCGCTCTTGTTGCGGTACTCGATGGCCACGCCGCGCAGGATGAGTGCGACGAGGATGAGGAACAATGGCAGGTAGAACCCGCTGAACAGGGTCGCGTACCACTCGGGGAAGGCGGCGAACGTGGCGCCTCCGGCGACCAGCAGCCAGACCTCGTTGCCGTCCCAGACCGGCCCGATGGTGGCCAGGACGGTCCTGCGGTCGGCCTCGTCCCTGCCCAGCAGCGGCAGCAGGATGCCGACGCCGAAGTCGAATCCCTCCAGGACGAAGTAGCCGGTCCACAGCACGGCGATGAGCACGAACCAGACGGTGGTGAGTTCCATGGGGGTTCCTTGGTGGGTGCCTCAGTAGGAGAGCGCGGGGGTGGTGTCTTCGGACGGCTTCTCGGTCTCGTCCTCGGGGCCGAGGCGGATGAACTTGAGGAGCAGCCGGACTTCGATCGCCGCGAGCACCGCGTAGAGAAGGGTGAAGCCGACCAGGGTGATCGCGACCTCGGTGACGTCGACGCCCGGTGAGACGGCGGCCGCGGTACGCATCAGCCCGAAGACGGTCCAGGGCTGGCGGCCCATCTCGGTGAAGATCCATCCCAGCGAGTTGGCCAGGAAGGGCAGCGCGATGCCCGCGATGGCGATCCGGTGGAACCACGGCCCGGCGGGGAGTCTGCGGCGCCGGGTGAGCCAGAGCCCGGCCAGGGCCAGCAGCGCGGCCAGCACGCCGAAGCCGATCATCAGCCGGAAGGACCAGTAGGCGAGACCGACCACCGGCCGGTAGTCGCCGGGGCCGTAGATGGCCTCGTAGCGGGCCTGGATGTCGTTGATGCCCTCCACCCGGCCGTCCAGCGTGTTGGTGGACAGCAGGCTGAGCCCGTAGGGGATCTGCAGGTTGATGTGGTTTCGACCGTTTTCGACATCGCCGACGGCGAACAGCGAGAAGCCGGCGGAGGTCTCGTCCTCCCACAGCGCCTCGGCGGCGGCCATCTTCATCGGCTGCTGCTCGGTCATGATCTGCGCCTGCCAGTGCCCGGAGGCGGCCACCCCGACCGAGGCGACCAGGGTGACGGCCATGGCCACCCGCGCCGAGGTGCGGAAGAGCTCCACATGCCTCTTTCTGAGCAACTGCCAGGCGCTCACCCCGGCGACGAACGTCCCGGCGGCGATGAACGCGCCGAACAGCACGTGCGGGAAGGTGACCAGGGTGGTGGAGTTGGTGAGCACCGCCCAGATGTCGGTGAGCTCCGCGCGGCCGGTCTGCGGGTTGAGGCGGTAGCCGACCGGGTGCTGCATCCAGGAGTTGGCGGCGAGGATGAAGTAGGCCGACAGGTTGGTGCCGATCGCGGCGATCCAGATCGTGGCCAGGTGGACCCTGGGCGACAGTCTCTCCCAACCGAAGATCCACAGTCCGAGGAAGGTGGACTCCAGGAAGAAGGCCATCAGTCCCTCCATCGCCAGCGGCGCGCCGAACACGTCACCGACGAAGCGGGAGTAGTCACTCCAGTTCATCCCGAACTGGAACTCCTGCACGATGCCGGTGACCACCCCCATCGCAAAGTTGATCAGAAACAGGCGGCCCCAGAACTTCGTCATCCGCAGGTAGGTGGGATTGCCCGTACGGTGCCAGGCGGTCTGGAATCCCGCGACGAGTACCGACAGACCGATCGTCAGCGGCACGAACAGGAAGTGGTAGACCGTCGTAATCCCGAACTGCCAGCGCGACAGATCCAAGACGTCCATCAATGCTCCGTCTCACGAGTGATATCTCCGCAAGGATTCCGATTAGGGGTGTTTGCCACGTAGGGCCGCCGGGCCCTGATCGGAAGGACCTTGGTCCCGCCCCCTCGTCCCGGTATCCGGGACTTACGGCCCTCGCTGTGGAAGATCACGGACGGCGGCGAGGTTTCCGCAGGTGAGGTGGTGGGTTAGGGGTGTGTGGCTGCGGGGGAGGCCTCAGGTGATGCCGATCGGGGGACGCGGAGCCGGAGGAGCCCCGGACTCGCAGCGACATCGATCTTCGCAGTGGGAGAAACCCATGACCGGACGCAGATCGGCGCCGGGCGACCTTGGCCGCCGGATCGCCAGACGACGCGAGGATCTCGGCCTCAGCCGGGAGGAGTTGGCGAGGCGGGCCGGAATCGACCCCGGTTATCTCGCCTACCTGGAGGAGTCCGTGGCCTCACCGAACACCGGCACCGTGAACCGCGTGGCCACCGCCCTGGACACCAGGCCCGAGGAGCTGCTCGGCAAGTACACCGACCTGCCGCCCGGCCACGGCCTGGCAACGGGTCACCCCGTGCTGGAGAAGCTCGACCGGGACGAGTGCCTGCGGCTCATCACCCCCGGAGGGGTGGGCAGGATCGCCTTCGAGGAGGCCGGCGGTCCGGTGATCCTTCCGGTCGACTACGCCCTGCTCGGCGACTCGGTGATCTTCCGCACCGCCTTCGGCGGCCCGCTCGACGCCCCCCTGCGCACCGGGGTCCAGGGGGTCGAGTGCAAGGTCGCCTTCGAGGTCGACCGGATCGACGACGCCTGCCACGAGGGCTGGAGCGTGCTGGTGCGCGGCGGGATCCAGCACGTCTCCTCCGAGGAGGACCGGGCCACCCTGGCGGCGCTGGGCGTCCGGCCGTGGGCGGGAGGCGAGCGGGAGCTGTACGTGAAGATCACCGCCGCCGAGGTCAGCGGCCGGCGCATCCGGCGCGGCCTGTGATCCCCGCGGAGATGGACGCCTGGGTCGTCACCCACCCGGGGCCGATCCTCTCGCGTCCCCTGCGTCAGGTCCGCGTCCCGGTCCCCTCCCCCGGGCCCGGTGAGGTGCTGGTCCGCGTCGAG
This sequence comes from Streptosporangium sp. NPDC006013, assembly GCF_040614275.1. Classification (NCBI taxonomy): domain Bacteria; kingdom Bacillati; phylum Actinomycetota; class Actinomycetes; order Streptosporangiales; family Streptosporangiaceae; genus Streptosporangium; species Streptosporangium sp. NPDC006013. The sequence continues at coordinate 180 of NZ_JBEXUE010000505.1, read as the reverse complement.
GTCTGCGCGGTCTGCCGGACCGACCTGCATCTCGCCGAGGGCGACCTGCGGCCCCGCCGTCCGAGGACCACACCCGGCCACGAGGCCGTGGAAAACAACGATTTTAAGTGTAGCACATCACCTAATTTCGAACGCCGAAAGCAGGGGACATAAAACTGCTGTCGCGCAGGTTCCGTTTGA
>NZ_JBEXUE010000504.1:0-7106 GCF_040614275.1 Streptosporangium sp. NPDC006013 | reverse complement strand
CTCGCCGCCGGGAGCCTGGCCGGTCGGCACCACCGGCGTCGAGGTCTTCTTCACGGGTCCGGCTGTTCGAAGTCTTCTGTCAGGCCGGAGACAGGCCGTTCGTCGCCGCGGGCCAGCTCATGCGGATACACATGCCCTTCTGGCTCGGGTAGACCTGAACATCGTCGGCCAGTCCCACGATGACCGCGATGCCGAGGCCGGACATCAGATCATCGGGAAGTTGCCCGAACGGATCGTCGAACCCCAGGAGGGCGCGATCGTGCTCCAGTTCGTCGCTGGGGGCGGAGTCGGTGACGGTCACCTCGAAGCGCCCTGAGTCATCACGTAGCTCGATACGGATCGGCTCTCCCGGACAGTGGAGGCGGTGCGCCTCCACGGCCCGCGAGCACGCCTCACCGACAGCGAGCCGTACCTCGTCCAGCAACGACTCCTGCACACCGGTGCGTCTGGCGATCGCCGTGGCGACCAGACGCGCCGTGCGCACGTGCGCGGGGAGAGCGCTGAACGTCAGTTCGACGGTAGCCACGACTACTTGTCTCGACCGTGAGCTTCCTTGGCCTCATCAACCGAGGCGTAGATACCGAAGACCTTCGTCAGCCCGGTGATCCGGAAAATCTTCAGGATGCGCTCCTGAGTGCAGACAAGCTCCAGTGAGCCATCGTGCGCCCTAACTCGCTTGAGCCCGCCGACCAGGACACCAAGGCCCGTGGAGTCAAGGAAGTCGACCTTCTCCATGTTGACGAGCAGGTGGAAATTCCCCTTGTTGACCAGGTCGATCAGGAGCTCACGCAATCTGGGCGCGGTGTAGACATCAATCTCACCCTCGACCTCAACGATGGTGAGACGGTCCTCGGAATGGTGGTCCAACTTCAGATCCACAGATCCTCCAGCGCCTTGCCTGCGAAAGTACCGATTCGAGCATGCCCTCCTGGGACCGGATGACCCCCGGACGACAAGCCCCGACGCGCGGCATTCAACCATGCGTACGCTCAGTGTCTATACGAAATCACGATTCCCGGCGACTCTGCCCACAGATGTGAGACTGAAACCAGTGACCCCGCCCTCATCCTCGCCCCTCCGAGCGGGTAACGCCCTCAATCGCCTGCTCGATGTTCCCGCACGTCGCGCGCGTGTCACCCATGTGGAGCACGTTCCCGCACGTCAGGCCGGTAAGACCCGGTGGCCGGACTGGGTTGACCAGCGATTGGTTACGCGCTGGGCGAACCACGGCGTTTCTGGCCTGTGGCCGCATCAGGCCGAGGCCGCCGAGCTGGCCCACCGTGGCCAAAACGTGATCATCTCCACCGGGACCGCCTCGGGCAAGTCCCTCTCCTACCTGGTCCCGGCGCTTTCCGCGACGCTCGACGGCGGCACGATCCTCTACCTGTCCCCCAGCAAGGCTCTGGCCGCCGACCAGCTCCGCACGCTGCGCGAGCTCGACCCGCCCGAGCTCCGTGCCGCCACCTACGACGGCGACACCTCCTTCGAGGAGCGGACCTGGGTACGCAGGCACGCCAACTACGTCCTCACCAACCCGGACATGCTCCATCGCGGCCTGCTGCCCCGTCACGCCCAGTGGTCGGCCTTCTGGCGGCGGCTCCGGATGGTCGTCGTGGACGAGTGCCACGGCTACCGAGGCGTGTTCGGCTCCCACGTCGCCCAGATCCTGCGCCGCCTGCGCCGGATCTGCGCGCGCTACGGCTCACACCCGACCTTCCTGCTCTCCTCGGCGACGGCCAGCGAGCCCGGGGCCTTCGCGAGACGTCTGACAGGCCTCCAGATGGCCGAGGTGACCACGGATGCCTCTCCCCGAGGCTCGACCACCTTCGCACTGTGGGAGCCACCCCTGACCGATCTACGGGGCGAGGGCGGGGCACCCGTCCGCCGCCCCGCGACCGCCGAGAGCGCGGACCTCCTGGCCGACCTCGTCGTCTCCGAGGTGCGGACCCTGGCCTTCGTCCGCTCCCGGCGGGCCGCCGAGTCCGTGGCCCTCACCACACGGGCCAGGCTCGGCGACCTCGTCGCCGACGGGAGCGCGCCCGCGGACCTGCCCGACAAGGTGGCGGCCTACCGGGCGGGCTATCTGGCCGAGGATCGCAGGGGGCTGGAAAAGGCACTGCGTTCGGGCGAGCTGCTCGGCCTGGCGACGACCAACGCCCTGGAACTCGGCGTCGACGTCTCCGGGCTGGACGCCGTGCTCATCGCGGGGTGGCCGGGAACCCGGGCCTCACTCTGGCAGCAGGCCGGGCGGGCCGGAAGGGACGGGCAGGACGCGCTGGCGGTGCTGATCGCCAGGGACGACCCCCTGGACACCTATCTCGTCCACCATCCCGAAGCCCTGTTCGGCAGGCCGGTGGAGACGATCGTGCTCGATCCCGGCAATCCGTACGTGCTGGGCCCCCACCTGTGCGCGGCGGCCGCCGAGATCCCGCTGACCCACGACGACCTGGACATCTTCGGCCCCACCAGCAAGGAGGTGCTCGCGGACCTGGTCGGTGACGGGCTGCTCAGGGAACGCGCCGCGGGCTGGTTCTGGACCAGCAGGGGACGCGCCACCGATCTCGCCGACATCCGCGGGTCGGGCGCCGCGCCGGTCCAGGTCGTCGAGATGTCCACCGGACGGCTGCTCGGCACCGTGGACGAGCCCTCGGCTCACTCCACCGTGCACGCCGGCGCCGTCTACGTGCACCAGGGAGAGACGTTCCTGGTGGCCGAACTCGACCTGGAGGCGGGGGTCGCGCTGGTCGAGGCCGGGGCCCCCGACTACACGACCTTCGCCAGGGATGTCACCGATATCTCGGTCATCGAGTCCCTCAGCTCGCACCCCCTCGGTCCTGGAGAGCTCCATTTCGGCTCGGTGGAGGTGACCAGCCAGGTCGTGGCCTATCTCAAGCGCCGGGCCCAGAGCGGCGAGCTCATGGGAGACGAACCCCTCGACCTGCCCCCGCGCACGCTGCGGACCCGCGCCGTCTGGTGGACGCTGCCCACCTCGGCGATCATCCCCCTGATCGAGGACGGCCTGGACCTCGGCGGTGCCGCGCACGCGGCCGAACACGCCTCCATCGGCCTGCTGCCGCTCTTCGCGACCTGCGACCGCTGGGACATCGGAGGCGTCTCCACCGAACTCCACGCCGACACGGGGCTGCTCACCGTCTTCGTCTACGACGGGCACGAGGGCGGCGCCGGCTTCGCCGAGCGCGGTTACGCCCGCGCGCGCGACTGGCTCACGGCCACCCGCGAGGCCATCGCCTCGTGCGAGTGCGAACGCGGCTGCCCCTCGTGTATCCAGTCCCCCAAGTGCGGCAACGGCAACGAGCCCCTCGACAAGGCCGGAGCCCTCCGCCTGCTGGCCGTCCTGCTCTCCTCCGACGAGCCGCGGATGTGAGGGCCGCAGGGATGTGAAGGCCGCAGGGATGTGAGGGCCGCGGAACACGCCGGCAGCGGGCCGGGGCGCCGGTCTGCCGGAGACTGTGACGGATCAGCTCATATCGGGGGTGAAGCGATGCCCCGAGGGTGAGAGGCCATCGCGATCTCGTCGCTCGTCCCGGTCGTCGTCGTTACGGTCCTCGGCCCAGAAATCGGTCGCGCCGGGCTGCGGGCGCTCCCAGAACCCGCTGTCCTCCATGGAACGGGGCGCGGGCGGAAGGTAGTCGTCCCACCGGTCAGCCGTCCGGGCCGCGGCCTGGCCGACATCACCGGCCTCGGAGAGCGGAGCCGTGCCGGAAGCGGGACCCGCGTCCGGCCGCCCAGCGTGACCTGCCTGCCCGGTCTCCGCGTGCTCGACCTCCGCGTATTCAATCTCCGCGTGCTCGACCTCGGCCTGACGGGTCCCCGCCCGCTGTGCCTCCGTCTCGCGGTCAGCGGCTTTCCGAACCGAGGCCAGCCGAACCGAAGCCGGCTGAACCGAGATCGGCTGAACCGGGGCATCCCTGATCGAGATGCGCTGAGCCGGGACGTGCTGGGCTGGAGCCGGCTCGGCCGAGACGTTCCGCTCCGGCACGGGCCGATCCGGGGCAGACCGATCCGGAGACTGCCGGGGAGAGCGGGGGCGGACCGAACCACGGGAGTCGGGCGACGGGCTCCCCGGGGCCAGGCCGGTCTTGACCACGGCGAGAATGACCGCGGGACGCCGTGGATCGACAGTGACAGCGGTGCCGCCCTTGCCCGCCACACCACCCCTGCCGCCGGTGCCGGTCGTGCCACTCCTGTCCGCCGTACCGCCTCGGCCCGCCGTCCCGGCGTCCCCCGTCGAGTCCCTCCCACCGAGCGGCTCGGGCGCGAAGGGCGCGGTCTGCCCGTCGCTCCCTCCGCCACGGCGCCTGTCTCCGCCGGCGGAACCGTCCCCCGCGGCCAGCAGCCTGCGACGGATCCAGGCGCCACCGTGCGCACCGAGAAGCAGCAGGACGAGAGCACCGGCGATGAACATGCCGTACTGGCTCATACCACCGGTCGGTACGTCAGATGACCCTGCTGTGGTGTTCGTATTCGGGGCGGAGTCCGCCTCGGTCTCGCCGGTCGCTCCGGAGTCGGGGGCACTGTCCACGCCTTCCTTCCTCTCCCGATCGCCGTCGGCCCCCTCATTCGTCTCCTCGATCGGCTCGGCGACCGACGAGGTGGCGTCGCCTCCGTTCTCCGCCTTTTCCGAAGCCCCGGACTTCCCCGTTGGCGCGACCGCTGTTCCCGACGGCCGATTCGAGGCCGCCGTGGGCTTCTTCGCGGGCAACTGCGGAAGGTCGTGGACTCCGGCCTGCTTGTTCTCGCTCCTCCCGGTGTTCTGCCGACTGCCCGTGTCGCTCTGCTGCGATCCGCTCCGGGTGCCGGAACTCTCCTGGCCACCGGTTTTCCTGCCGCTCTTCGCCACCGTGGCCGTCGGCACCTTCACCGAGGCGCCGGCCGAGTTGCCTGAGGAGAGCGTGCCGCCACCGCCGTTGCCGCGCAGGGCCCGCACCGTGAACCCGATCCGCTGTCCGGCCGCCTTCCCCGGAACGGCCAAGGTCGCCCTGCATGAACCACCGGAACACGCGCTGCCCACCCGCACGGACCCGACCCTGCCGGTCCGGCTCGTGGAGATCACGTAACCCTGCAGGTCGGGCTCGGCACCCCTGCTCCATCTGACGACCACCTGCTTGCCGTACAACCGGGCGCTCACCCCGCTCGGCGTCGCCGGAGGAACGGCCTGGACCAGGGTCCTGCTGGTCTGGTGCCATTCGGCTCCGAACACCTTGCCCCGCTGTTCAAGCCTGATCCGGTAACTGCCGTTCCGGTGATAACGAGGATTCCAGGCATAGGAGACTTTTTGATCTCCCTTCGCCACCTGCCTGCCATTGACGAAAAGGACCGCGTCGAACAGAAGATCGACTCTGCCGGAAAGGATCACTGTGCTGTTGGAGGTCACCCGGGACGGGACCTTCAGCCGCGCCACGGCCTGCGCCGGATTCGCGGCGGTGAGCACGAAGGACATGGATATGATCGGCGCGATCACCGCCATGACGACCAGTCTGCGAACTGTTGTCACGACGTTTCCCTTCGTCGAGAACCGCGCGTCAGCCGGCCATCCGCCACCCGTACGGTCACCCGGCGGCCAGATCGTTCCCTCCTCCCGGCCGGCTCGCACCGGCCCCGCCCTCCGGCCCCGAGGCCGCCCGATGGTGTCAGGTGACCTGGTGATGCGCATCTCACCCTCCCCAGGCCGATCGGGAAACAGCACGGATCACCGGTAAGCGGCACCTTACGTGAGCCTTCGGACTCTTGGACACGCCGTCCAAGAAGTCGTGATTTGATTGCGACCTTGTTTCCCGGAGGCTTCGTACACCCGGTTTCCTGAAGGCTTCCGCCCGCCGATTCTCGGTGTTCGTCTGTGCGGAGCAGTGCTCTGCCGCGTTGCCGTCGCAGCGTTTCCTTGTCGGGGGCTCCCATTTCATCGGTGTGTGCCCGGCGCGGATGTCTGTTCCTGCCGCATCCGCCCTTTGAAGCCGTACTCAACTGCTTTCCGGTCGGCTCCCATCGGATTCCTGACGTGCTTTCCTTCACCGGCCTGAATCAGCGATGTGGACAGGGCCGGCACGTGCCCTGGCGTTGATCGCCACCTCTCCCTTCAGGGGGAGCGAGACGTCCATGGTCACCTCGATCTCCACGATGCCGTCATTTCCCACGGAACAGCGGGTGACCCTGACCCCGTTGTCCGCAGCGAGCAGGGAGGCCCTTGCGCAACTCCGGTCCGGGTCCGCGAAGGCCAGCCGAGCGGCAGTGAGCGCGCTCAGGTCGGCGGCGCTCTGCGCTCGGTGGCGCGCGACCCGAGCCGTGCCCGCGACCATGACCGCCGCCGCGACCGCGAAGAGCAAAGCCATGAGCCCGACCGTCCAGATGGTGGCCGACCCCCGCTCCGCCCCACCGTCATCCATATCCTGCGGGCAGGGCCTGCCCTTCGTGAGGCTGCGAGAGCGGCTTGACCAGAAGCCGCTCTCCCCAGGAAGCGGAGGAGTCACGGGCCTACCACTCCAGTCCGGGCTCGGTGACGGAGGCGGCACTCGCGTGCACGGTGACGCCCGGGAGCGAGGCGCCCCAGCGCGGCCTGACGTTCACCGACACCTCCACCCGTGCCATCTCCGCGCTTCGGGTCACCACGACGGTCGCGCCCGCAGGAGCCACGGACAGGACGCTGCCTCGGACCCGCTCCAGCGACTCGCCGCGCGAGGCGGCCCGAGCCCCGGCCCGGGCCGCGTCCACGCACTCCAGCTGCGCCTCGACCGCTGACACCGCCCACAGCCCGGCTCCCAGCACGACCAGGAGGGCGGGCAGCACCGCGGCCGTCTCCGCGGTCACCGACCCCCTGGTCCGACGAGAGAAGATCGCTGCCACGGGGAGGGTCATCCCGCCACGGTCAGCGCTCGGTTGATCAGAGTTGTGATCATCTGTTGGACGTCGGGACTCGTCACCACCTTGAAGAGCAGGGCGGCGAAGGCACAGGCGGCGATCGTTCCGACCGCGTACTCCGCGGTGGACATGCCACGATCACGCCGCGCGCCGGTGGTCAGCAGCGCCCACCGGGCACCCAGCCACCGCAACCGATCACACCGCACACGAAGCGCACTCGTTCGAGCCATCTG
>NZ_JBEXUE010000503.1:0-7134 GCF_040614275.1 Streptosporangium sp. NPDC006013 | reverse complement strand
GCCGCGGGCGTGAGTTGGAGTGCGTGAGCCGCCGCCGTCAGGGAGCCGTGCCGCTCGATCAACGCGAGAAGCCGCAGCTGATCCTCGGGGTGAAGACGCTACGGACCGCGCTCACCACCGTCTCCACCCGCCCGCCCCGCGAGGGCGGGCGCAGCACTGGCTTCGCGGGCGGATATCTCACCGGCCTGATCACCAACCTCGGCAACCCCAAGGCGGGCGTGTTCGCCGTCTCGGTGCTGCCCCAGTTCGTGACCGCGAAAGGCCCGGTGTTCCTGTCAACCGTCGCCCTGGGAGCCCTGTGGGCGCTCGTCAGCGCCTTCTGGTACATGTTGCTCACCTGGGCCGTCAGCCGAGGGCGCGCCCTAGTATCGCAGCCGACCGTCCTGCGGGGACTCAGCGTGACCACCGGCGTCGTCCTGCTGGGGCTGGGCGCCGCGGTGGTAGCAGGTGTCTGAGAGCTGGGCCGGTACTTCTTCCAGCGCCCGACCGCCCGAGGTATCTGCCGCCTTGTGTACTGGCAGCCATGAGGTTGTCCTGTATGACCGGTGGCGACGAAGCACACCGAGAAACGATGGCCCCGGCTTCGCCGTCCGCTCAGGCCCGGGGCCACGCGGGTACTCTGCCCGACGGCACGGGAGCGAGGAAACCGATGACGTACGCCATGACACCGGACGGAACCCGCATCGCCTACCAGCTCCAGGGCCAGGGGGCGCCGCTGGTCCTGCTGGCGGGCCAGGCCAACAACCACCACTGGTGGGATGCGGTTCGTGCCGACTTCCATCCCGCTCGCAGCACCCTCACGCTCGACTACCGCGGCACCGGCGACAGCGACAAGCCCGACACCCCCTACAGCACCGAACTGTTCGCCCAGGACGTCATCGCCGTCCTCGACGAACTCGGCATCGACCGGGCCGACGTCTACGGCACGTCCATGGGCGGACGAGTGGCCCAGCAGATCGCGGCCCGCCACCCCCACCGGGTAGGCGCCCTGGTTCTCGGCTGCACCTCACCCGGCGGCCCGCACAGCGTCGAACGCGGCAACGACGTCCGCCAAGCCCTGACGCAACCTCAGCCTGGAGCCGCGCGACAGGCCCTGCTGGAGCTGATGTACACCCCTCGATGGCTCGCCTCCCATCCCGGGCTGCACCACACCCTCGGCGACCCTCGCATGCCTGCCCACGCCCGGCGCCACCACCTCGCGGCCAGCAACCAGCACAACGCCTGGGACCTCCTGCCGGACATCAGCGCCCCCACCCTGGTCGTCCACGGAAGCGACGACCTGCTCAACCCCACCGCCAACGCACCCCTGCTCGCCGACCGCATCCCCGACGCCCGACTGCACCTGGTCCCCAATGGCCGGCACGCCTACTTCGAGGAGTGCCGCACCCACGCCAGCCCCCTCGTCCTGGACTTCCTCACCACCGCGCACAAGCCGTAAGAACAGCGCAGCCGATACTCGGACACCCTGCTGTCTACCGCGCACCAGCGACACCCCGACCTCGGGCTCTCACAAACGACTGTTTGTGAGAGGGGCCGCCACGTGTGGCTCTGGCCCTTACTCTCGGTCGGGGGAGATCACTAGGGTGCGCTCGATAGTGCCGCGGCCACCTGTTCGAGCTGCGCAAGCAAGAGTCGCCAGTCGACGACCGCGAGAGCGCCGAAGGCTCCGTCGGCCCGCTGCCGCCACATGTCCGCACAGGCCCTTGAACAACGCGTCTGCGTACGGGCCTCTCGAGACGAGCAGTCCGGTACCGAAGCGGCGGCAGAGCGAGTCATGAGTAGCCTCTCCTGCCGCCGTCGTCGTCGCCGGTGCCACCCGGAAACCCACTGCAGGCCCCCCGCTGCCCGGTGCCCAAGCCCGGACTGCAGGGCCCTCCACGAGGCGGAGGCTGGCGGGCCGGGCCCTTTGCCCCCAGGGCTCCGGCCCGACACAACTACCCAGTCGGCGGTGACGCCGACTGGGGCGTCGCGGTTCATGCAGGGTCGGCCCTGTGGCGGCTGGACGTCGCCGCCGGCACGGTCGATGTCGTCCCACGGCCCGGGCCGTCAGGAGTCGGCGTCGGCGCGTGAGACGAGGTCGGCGATGCGGGCCCACATCTGCGGCGGGTTGGAGTACATCGGGAAGTGGGCGCAGTGCTCGATCTCGGCGAGTTCGACGCCGCCTTCGGCCAGGGCGGGGAGATAGGACAGGGTGTTGTTCTGCTCCCCGTACATGAACATCTTCGCCACGGGGAGTCCGAGGAACCGGTCGAGCAGCTTGCCGTGGTCGGAGAGGTCGACCATGGACTCGAAGATCGCCCTGACTGCTTCGGCCCGGACCTTGTGGGGAAGGCTCGACGCGTACAGGGCGCCGCCGTAGAAGCGTGACCCGCCGACGCGTTCGGCGAAGCGGGCCAGGAACTCGTGGGGATCGTCGTGGGGGTGGGTGACGATCTGCCGGCTGAGGAAGCAGTCCTCGGGTGCGATGTTGCCCTCGATGTTGGTGAAGCTCGCGACCCTGCCGGGGTCGCCGTCGGCGAGCATGAGCGCGGTCAGGCCGCCCATCGAGTGCCCGACGACGTGGAACCGGTCGATCTGCCGCGCCTTGAGGACCTGCTCGGCGACGGAGACGAGGAAGGGGATGGAGACGGCGCCGAGTTCTGCACAGTTGCTGGCGCCGCAGCCGGGCGCGTCGTAGGCCAGTACGGGGCAATCGGCGAGCCGTTCCTGCTGGACGACGTCCGCGTAGTCCTCTTTGGTCGAGCCGAAGCCGTGGAGGAAGACCAGGGGCGTGCCGGTGCCGCCGCGGTGGAGGCCGGACACCTCGACGCGGGTTGCGTCGACGGTGAGGGGGAGCGTGAAGCGTTCGAGCTTCCTGACGGGGCTCATCGGGCCTCCTCCAGCTGTTGTGCGGCCGGCTCGTGCTCCATGGGTCCGAGGGCGGTCTGCAGTCGCTCGATCGCGGTGATCAGCGTGTCGTCGTCGACAGCGAGGCACACCCGGATGCGTCCGGGGGCGTTGAACGCCTCGCCGGGTACGACCACGAGATGGGCGGTGTCGAGGAGCCACGCGGCGAGGTCGGCGCTGCTGGTCCAGCCGCGGTTACGGAGCAATCCGCTGACGTCGGGGAAAGCGAACATGCCGCCATCGAGCAGCGGGCAGTCGATGCCATCGATCCTGTTCAGCTCCTTCGCCATCATGCTCACCCAACGCCGGGGCCAGGACCTTCCTGGCCGGCTCGCCGCGGCGAAGACAGACGACCTACCCTGTCTTCACGCCTTCGCCAACGGCCTGGAGCGGGATCTCGACGCTGTCACCGCCGGCCTCACCCTGCCCTGGAGCTCGGGCCCGGTGGAAGGTCACGTCAACCGGATCAAGATGATCAAGCGCCAGATGTTCGGCCGAGCCGGCTTCGCGCTCCTCCGCAAACGCGTGCTCCTCAGCAGCTAACGCCCATCACACACCGTCACCACTTCACGGACTTGATGCTGTTGGTGATCTTCCTCGTGTCTGGTGTTCCCGTTGGCTTCGTGGTTCTTTAAAGGTGACCTCTCCGCACCACTCTGTAGTCACTGTATGGAGGTGGACGGGTGTCGATGGGCGGGAATATCGGCCGGGTGATCCCGGCGGAGACGGTCCGTGCGGCCTGGGCGGCTAATCCTTCTGGAACTCCGGCGATGTGGATCCGGGACCGGCTCGCGGGAGTGTTCGGCGAGAAGGACTTCGTCGGCTGGTTTCCCACTGATGGGCGGCGTGGATTGTCGCCGGTGGTGTTGGCACTGGTCAGCGTGTTGCAGTTCGCGGAGAACCTGACCGATCGGCAGGCGGCGCTGGCGGTGCGGTGCCGGATCGACTGGAAGTACTGCCTCGGGCTGGAGCTGACGGATCCGGGGTTCGACCACTCTGTGCTATCGGAGTTTCGAGATCGGATGGCCCAAGACGATCGAGCGGACCGACTGCTGGCGGTGATGGTGCAACGGCTGGTCGAGGCGGGGCTGGTCAAGCAGCGGGGCCGGGTCCGGACCGATTCCACGCATGTGCTGGCCGCGGTCCGCAAGCTCAACCGCGTCGAGTTGGTTGGGGAGACGCTGCGGGTCGCGCTGGAGGAACTCGCCGCCGCTGACGAACCCTGGCTGGCCGCCCTGATCACTCCGGAATGGGCCAGCCGCTATGGTCGGCCGGTCCGCTATGACCGGCTGCCGCGCGGCAAGGAAGACCTGGCCGCGCACGTGCTGCAGATCGGCCGGGACGGGATGACGATCCTGGAGGCGGTGCATGCGGCCGGAGCGTCGCGTCGGCTGCGGGATCTACCGGGGGTGCAGGTACTGCGTCAGGTATGGGTGCAGCAGTACTGGACAGACTCCTGCGGTGATCTGGCCTGGCGAGCCGCCAAGTCCAGTCGGGACCGGCAGAGCCGCCACGGCCGGCCGCGCCGCTCATCCGGCGAGGAAAGCGACCAACAGACGGATCTGGCACGGGTGCCGTGGTCCGGGATCGAAATCGTCAGCCCGCACGATCCCGAAGCCCGGTACTGCCGCAAGGAAGGAAAGACGACCACGAAAGCCGAGTGGGTCGGTTACCGGGATCATCAGAGCGAGACCTGCGACGATGGTGTCCCCAACGTGATCGTTCACGTCCTCACCCGCCCGGCGCCGGTTCAGGACATCGATGCCGTGGACGACATCCACGCGGGTCTGGCCGCCAGCGGCCTGACCCCGGCCGAGCATCTCCTCGACAGCGGATACGTCACCCCGGACGTCATCCACCACACTGCCCAGCAGTGGGGCGTCGCTCTGATCGGGCCAGTTCGAGCCGACCCGCGAGGCCGCCTCGGGTTCACCAAGGAAGACTTTCACGTCAACTGGGACGATCACACCGTCACCTGCCCGCGCGGGGTGACCAGCCCGCCCTTCAAACCCACCCTCGGCGATGGCAAGCCTCGCCTGTCGGTGCTGTTCCCTCGCGCGGCCTGCCGGGCCTGCCCAGACCGCCAAGCCTGCACCGGTGACGCCAACGGCAAGGGCCGCCACCTCACCCTGCTGCCCGAGCCGCTGCAGCAGATCCAGACCCGCAATCGCGCCGACCAGCACACCGAACCTTGGAAGGCCCGCTACGCCCTGCGTGCCGGCTGCGAGGCCACCGTCTCCGAAACCACCCGCGCTCACGGCCTACGCAACTGCCGCTACAAAGGCCTCGCCAAAACCCACGTTCAGCACGTCCTGACCGCAGCTGGCACCAACGTCATCCGCCTCGCCGACTGCTACACCCCCGGCATCATCCCCGATCGACCGCCACGTCCGATCAGCCCGTTCCAGCAACTCTGCCGACGACTGGCCGCCCAGATCCCAGAATGACATCGAAGATCACCAACAGCATCCGGACTTTGAGCCAGAGCCGCAACTCACGTACAGAGCCACAGTACGCACAGCCGTTGAGCTGGGACGCGCGGATCTGGACCAGTTCGACCAGGGCTGGGTCCAGCCCGTCGCGGGCGGCGGCGTCGAAGCTGATGAGGGCTTTGAACGCGCGCGGCGCGGATACGGCGAAGTCGACGCGGGAGGGGCGGAAGATCTCGGGGGCGTTGGTCATGCGGTTAGCCTCGGGACCCGAGAGACCGATCGAAGGGGGCAGTCGAGTGCCGGATTCCCGGGTCAATTTCGCCCGTGAGGCGGGCTCTGACCTGCATCTTGAGCTATCGCCTACGGGGCCTCGCCGGGCGGCGGTGGCGGCGGCGCTGCGGGAGGCGGTGCGCAGTGGGCGGCTTGCGCCGGGGACCCGGCTGCCGCCGTACCGCTCGCTCGCCGTGGATCTGGGGGTCGCGCGCAACACGGTCGCGGACGCGTATGCCGAGTTGGTCGCCGAAGGCTGGTTGACAGCCCGGCAGGGTTCCGGCACCCGGGTCGCTGAGCGCGTCGTGGCCAAGCCGCGGCGTGTTCCCAGGAAGGCCCCTGGCCGTGGGGACGGCGCCGCCCACGATCTGGGGCAGGGGCAGCCGGACGCGACGTCCTTTCCGCGCGCCGCGTGGGCCGCGGCCGTTCGTCGCGCGGTGACCGCCGCACCACATGACGCCTTCGCCCCCGGCAACCCTCAGGGGCGTCCCGAACTGCGCCGCGCGCTGGCCGAGTACCTCGCGCGGACGCGCGGCGTGTCTGCTTCACCGGACCAGATAGTTGTCTGCGCCGGGTTCGCGCACGGGCTGCGTCTGTTGTTCGGCGGCGGGGTGCTGTCTGGGCCGCTGGCTGTCGAGCCGTACAGCCTGCCCTTCCACCGCGGCGTCCTGGCCGACGCCGGAGTGCGCACGATCCCGCTGGGCCTGGATGAACGGGGCGCGCGGACCGACGAACTGGCGTCGCGCCCTGGCACCTCGTGGCGGCGCGGGGCACGTGCTGTTCTGCTCACTCCCGCTCATCAATTCCCGACCGGCGGCCCGCTGCATCCGACGCGCCGTGCCGCGGCCGTCGACTGGGCGCGCGGTCGTGGCGGTGTGGTGCTGGAGGACGACTACGACGGCGAGTTCCGCTACGACCGGGAACCGGTGGGCGCCGTTCAGGGGCTTGATCCCGACCACGTGGTCTACATCGGCTCGGTCAGTAAGAGCCTGTCCCCGGCGATCCGGCTCGGCTGGATGGTTCTGCCGCCGCACCTGGTCGACCTTGTGCTCGCGGCCAAGGGGCTGCGCGAGGCGTGGACGGGCGTCACCGACCAGCTCGCGCTCGCGGAGTTCATCGCCTCCGGGCACTACGACAAGCACATCCGCCGCATGCGGCAGCGCTATCGCGCCCGCCGCAACCAGCTCGTCGCGACGCTGGCCGAACGCGCCCCGCACATCGCGGTGACCGGAATCGCGGCCGGGCTGCACGCCGTCCTGCGCCTGCCCCCGGGCACCGAGGCGTCCACCGTCAAGGCGGCCACCTGGATGGGCGTGGCCCTCGACGGCCTGGCGACGTTCCGCCACCCCGACAGCCCCCAACCCCACCGGGACGGGCTGGTCGTCGGGCACGCCACACCGCCCGAGCACCGCTACCGGCCGGCGCTCGACGCGCTGTGCCGCGCCCTGCCACTGGCGCTGATCGGCGGCCAGGCGCTGTCGTTCTACGACTGGTACGCCGACCTGCCGGTGGCCTCCCCGCAGGTGTTCGGCGACCAGACCGACGT
>NZ_JBEXUE010000502.1:0-7136 GCF_040614275.1 Streptosporangium sp. NPDC006013 | reverse complement strand
TCACCCGTCGTGGGGCCACCGGGCATCCGTCTGCCCAGCTCCAGGGGGCGGAACAGGCAATTGACGCATGGGGCGACATTACGATGTCCGTGTGCCGCATGCCCCGGCGTTCGCCCTGCCCACGGCGTTGCCGCCGGCGCACCGATGAGTTTTCGCGCGGTCCGCCGTCCCAACGGGGGTCAGTCGAATCGATCTCGACGGAGGTAGGTCATGGGTAAGTTGCAGTACCAGTGCACCATGTCGCTGGACGGCTTCATCGCCGGCCCGGGAGGTGACATGTCCTGATTGGCCGGGCACCTCGGGCCCAACCCGATGGTGGAGGAGATCATGGAGCAGACCGGTGCGCTGCTCGTCGGCAACCGCACCTTCGGCGGCGACGATCCGCACAGGGGCACCGAGCAGCAGGGCGAGCCGTACGGCGGGGGGTGGACCGGGCAGCAGTTCGTGCTCACCCACAAGGCGCCGGACACGCCGGTGCCGGGCGTCACCTTCGTCGGTGACCTCGACAGCGGTGTCGCCGCGGCCAAGGCCGCCGCGGGTGACAGGTACGTCGGCGTCCTCGGTGCCCAGGTGGCCCGGCAGTGCCTCGACGCGGGCGTGCTCGACGAGATCCTCGTGTTCATCGCGCCCGTCCTGCTCGGCGACGGCGTCCGGCTGTTCGATCATCCGGGTGGGACCGACATCAGGCTCGAACGCCTCAGCGTGACCCAGGTGCCCGGAGCGACGAACCTCCGGCTACGCGTCCTCAGCTGACCCGTTTGCCGGGCCGTGGATGTCCGGCGGGCACACGCCCCATCGGAGCGCCGGTCAGGACTGTCCGTGACCCCGGCGAGGCCGGTACCCGAACGGCACGGGTACCGGCCTCGCCAGGCTCATCGGCGCAGGGGCCGGGAGGTGGGCCTGGTTCCGATGACGACTGTGGCGTCCAACTCGTCGGAACCGGCCACCCTTGGGATCAGCCCGTTGCGGGTGAAGGCCTCGACGGTCCGCGGCGCCTGGCGCTCGCTCGTCTCGACCAGCAGATGGCCGTCCGGTGCCAGCCACAGTGGCGCCGCGGCGGCCAGGCGCCGTACGACGTCAAGGCCGTCCTCGCCACCGTCGAGTGCCACCCGGGGTTCGTGGATGCGGGCCTCCGGGGGCAGCAGCCCGATCGCCTCGGTGGGTACGTAGGGCGCGCTGGCGACCAGGAGGTCGACACGCCCCCGCAGCGTGCCGGGCAGCGGTGCGTAGAGGTCACCCCCGTACACCTGACCGCCGGTGGCGGCGACGTTGCGGCGGGCGCACCGCACCGCGGCGGGGTCGATGTCGACGGCGTGCAACTCGACCCGCTCCAGCGCCGCGACCAGTGCGGCGCCCACCGCGCCCGAGCCGCAGCACAGGTCGACGACGACCTGCGTCCGGACGGGGGCCTGTCGCTCCTGGACGGCGACGGCCTGGTGGATGAGGAACTCGGTGCGCCGCCGGGGTACGAAGACACCGGGGTCCACGGCTATCCGCAGGCCACAGAACTCCGCCCAGCCGAGGACGTGTTCGAGAGGCAGGCCGGCGACCCGGCGGTCCACCATGGCGGTGAGGTCGGATGGAGTCCGTGCCGTGGAGATGAGCAGGTCCGCCTCGTCCTCGGCGAACACGCAACCGGCGGCCCGGAGCCTGGTGACGATGGCGGACTGGAGGCAAGGGGACAGCGGAAAAGACACGAGAGCCTTTCGGGATGCCGAAGGGTGCTCTCCCGGTCACCTATGCCCGGTGAACCGCACGGTCGTGAGATGAGAGCACCCGACCTGACACAGCGGTAATGGGTCTCACCCCCTCGATAGGTCCATTGCTGGAGACGGCAACACTATCCGAGCCGGAGCGCGGCGCAAACACATTATGTTGAGCCGGAACAGCAAGGGAGCGGATTTCACCGCCCGCGTGTCGCCCCGGTGACCGATTCCTGCAAGACGCCGGCCCGGCGGCCGGAGCAGGATGAACGCCTGATCCGCGGCCCACGGCCGGAGCCGGGGGCCACCCCTCACCGGCCCGGCCCCCGCTTCACCGCCATCGCACACCGGGAGAACTCAGATGAACGTCGACCTTGCCGCGGCGGACGCCTTCATGGCCACGCACGCGCGTGTCCTGGACCGCCGCCGTTTCGAGGTGCTGATGGGCCAGGAGGACCCCGCCGCCGTGCTGGCCGCCCTGGACGGCCATCGCAATCCCGACGGCGGCTACGGCTGGGGCCTGGAGCCCGACCTGCGCTCCAGCGAGAGCCAGACCGGGGCCGCGGCGCACGCCTTCGAGGTGTTCGAGGACATCGCCCCTGCCACCACGTCGCGGGCCGTGGCGCTGTGCGACTGGCTGGAGTCGGTGTCCCTGCCCGACGGGGGCCTGCCGTTCGTGTTGCCGCTGACCGGCACCGCCGGTTGCGCCCCCTGGTGGCGGGAAGCCGACCCCTCGGTGTCGTCGTTGCAGATCACCGCGGTGTCCGCCGCCGTCGCGCACCGCGTCGCCGTCCACGATCCCGCCGTGGCCGCCCATTCCTGGCTGGAGCGGGCCACCAGGTACTGCCTGACCGAGATCGAGGCGGTCGAGGCGGTGCCCTCCGCGTACGTGCTGGCCTTCGCGGTGCGGTTCCTGGACGTCGTGCACGGTCGCCTGCCCGAGGCGGCCGATCTCCTGCGCCGCCTCGGCAGGTACCTTCCCGCCGACGGCCGGGTGCACGTCGAGGGCGGCACCGAGGAGGAGACGCTGCATCCGCTCGACTTCGCCCCCTACCCCGGTGGGCCGGCGCGGGAGTTGTTCGCCCCCGAGGTGATCTCCGCCGACCTCGACCGCCTGGCCGGTCTGCAACAGAAGGACGGCGGCTGGACCGTCGACTACGCCAGGATCTCGCCTGCGGGCTCCCTCGACTGGCGTGGCCACACCACGGTCCGCGCCATCGACATCCTGCGTCGGAACGCCAGGATCTGACCTGGCGATCGCGAGCCGCGAAACCGGAAGCGGGGCCGGCCCCGGTCGGTACGGCCCCGCTTCCCCCGTCACGTCCGCGGCGGATCTAGCCGCAGTGTTCGAAGGGGCTGTCGTAGCCGGTGGAGCCCGCCTTGCCACCCCACTTGACGCACTTGCCGGCTCCGGAGGCGCGTATCGGGCCGGCGTAGTAGGCGAAGTTGCCCGAGTCGGTGACGCGGGTGCTGCCCTGCACCTCCAGGTAGGCGCTGGTGGCCGTCGCGGTGCCGATGGAACTGCTCTTGATCGTGGTCACGCAGTTCTGGCCGTTGGAGCCGTTGTAGAGCAGGTAGACGGTGCCCGCCGACCCCAGGGCCGCGGAGTCGATCACGTTGTAGCCGGAACCGCATACCGACTGCGGGGTGTGCGGGTTGCCGCCGCCGGTGTCGCCGGTGACGAACTGCATGTACCTGGTCCAGTTCCAGTTGGGCCCGGGATCGGTGTGGTCGGCTCCCGGTACCTCGACATGCCCGACGATGTGGGCGCGGTCCTTGGGAATGCCGTACCGGTCGGCGATGGCGCGGGTCAGCGCGGCCGAGGAGCGGTACATCGCGTCGGTGAACCAGGAGGCGTTGTCGACGAAGCCCTCGTGTTCGATACCGATCGATCGCCTGTTGTAGCTACCGGCGTGGAAGGCTCTGTCCTTCTCGCGGACCGTCTGCGTGACGTCGCCGTCGGAGGATCGGACGACGTAGTGTGCCGAGGTCGGGTTCGCCCTGGGCCCGGTCTGGAACCAGGAGATCGTTCCCGCGTAGGAACCCTGGGCCACGTGGATGACGATGCGGTCGATCGCGTCATCGGACGGGCGGTTGGAGACGGCGTAGTTGGTGGAGTGGGCCGGCGCCCAGTGGGCCGATGGGTAGTCCACGGCCGCGGCCGCGAAGGTCCTGTCCAGGTCCGGCGCCTTGGCGTACGCGCCCCGGTCGGGTCGCACCGCCTGCGGCCGGACGGTCACGGTGCCGTTCGGCGTCGTGGCCCTGACACCCGAGGCGAGCAGCTCGTAGACGGTGTCGGCGTACAGCCGGGCCACCTGGGGGGAGGAGGCGTTGCCGTACCTGGCCACCGCCGGGTACCACTTTCCGGCGTCCTCGCGGGTGGCGGTGTCCAGTCCGAGCGCGTCGGCGTGGGCGCGCAGCACCGCGGCGCCGCCCGCGATGTTGGCCGCGTCGTCGGTCTTCAGCGCCGAGACCGGCTGCCCGGTCAGCTGGGCGGCCTGCTCCAGGGAGTGGACCGTCGGGTTGCTGACGAGGTGCATCATCCCGTAGCCGCCGCTCGCGCTCGGCTCACCCCCGTGCCCGTCGAGACGGGTCTCGGCGTAGCCGAGCGTGACCAGCAGGTCGCGGGGCACCTCGTAGGTCGCGGCCGCGCGGGTGAAGGCGTCGGCCAGGGGGTCGGGGGGAGCCGCGCTCGCGGGCCGGCCGGCCAGGAGCACCAGGGGAACGAGCGAGCCGGCCAGCAGCGCGGCTGAACGGCGGAGTCGGGCCTTCACAGATTCTCCTCAAGCAGATGGGGGGCGTCGAAGGGGCCGTCTCCGCCCGGTGGAGACGGAGACGGCCCCTTAGGTGGATCAGCTGCCGCAGTGTTCGAAGGGGCTGTCGTAGCCGGTGGAGCCCGCCTTGCCACCCCACTTGACGCACTTGCCGGCTCCGGAGGCGCGTATCGGGCCGGCGTAGTAGGCGAAGTTGCCCGAGTCGGTGACGCGGGTGCTGCCCTGCACCTCCAGGTAGGCGCTGGTGGCCGTCGCGGTGCCGATGGAACTGCTCTTGATCGTGGTCACGCAGTTCTGGCCGTTGGAGCCGTTGTAGAGCAGGTAGACGGTGCCCGCCGACCCCAGGGCCGCGGAGTCGATCACGTCGTAGCCGGAACCGCACACCTCCTGCGGGGTGTACGGGTTGGTGGAACCGCCGCAGTTCTTGGAGGTCACCGTCTGGGCGGGGTAGCCGAACGTGGACCCGTTGAAGACGGCCTTTTGAATGTTGGACGGGTAGCTGGTGCCCAGCCGGACCTCGTAGTGCAGGTGGGGCGAGATGTTGTTACCGGGCTTGCTGGTGTTGCCGACCGTGCCGATCTTCTGGCCCTGGGAGACCGTGGCACCCGCGCTCACCGAGCGCGAGTTCAGGTGCGCGTAGTAGGTGGACCAACCGCTGCCGTGGTCGATCTTGACCAGGTTCCCGAAGCCGTTGGTCGATCCCTGGTGGGCGGAGATGGAGACCGTGCCCGCCGCCGCGGCGACCACGGTGTCGCCCAGGTCGGCGTCGGCGGTACTGCCCCGGTTGAAGTCGATCTCCCATGACTGGTGCGCGCTGCTGGCGCTGGAGTTGCCCGTCCAGGCCTGTCCGCAGGGGAAGGGCAGCTGGAAGTTGGTCGCCAGGATGCTCATCTCGTCGCTCGGCGCGGGGTCCGCCGCGCTGTTGGCCGGCGCCGGGTCCCCCAGTGCCGCCGCGCCGGCGGCCGGTGCCGTGACGGCGCCGCCGGCGAGACCGAGCAGCAGGGCGAACCCCGCCGTGAGTACCCCGTTGAGTCTCATGCGGATCCTTTCCCGCAGGCCCGGCGGGCCGAGCCCTGACCGGTGCCGTGCACTGTCTGTTAGTTCTCTCCGAAAGGCTCTTGCCGGGGTCCAGAGTCCGGATTAGCGATACAAAAATCATCCAAAATCGATATAAAGGCCTATCCGACCCGTACAACACAGCCCGATGAATGGTTGCAGCGCCTCCACAAGAGGAGTGAATGCGGTCATGGTGGTCGATCAACCCACGTTCAACGTGCTCGGTACCCTCGAAGTCCGGAGCTCGGGACGGTCTCTCCGCATCGCCGGTACGAAGCCCAGGATCCTGCTGGCGTCGCTGCTGCTCAACGCGGACCGCGTGGTCGGCGCGGACCTCCTCGTCGAGGTGCTGTGGCCCCGGCAACGGCCACGGTCCGCCCAGGCGAACCTCCGCACCTACGTGAGCTCGCTCCGGGGTGTGCTGGCGGCGGCCGGCGCGCGGATCCAGGCCCGTCCGCCCGGCTACGTGATCGAGCTGGCACCCGAGCAGCTCGACGTGCTGCTTTTCGAGGATCTGCTCGCCAGGGCGCGCGCGGCGGGTCGTACGGACGAGGCCTTCGACCGGCTCCGCCGGGCGCTCGCGCTGTGGCGCGGAACACCGCTCGCCGAGCTGCCGGGCAGCCCGCTCTGGGATGGCCGCCTGCAGTCGCTGGCGGAGGCACGGCTCGGCGCCGCCGAGGAACTGGTCGCCCTGAGACTGGAGCGGGGCGACCACGCAGGCGCGATCGGCGAGCTGCGCGGGCTGCTGAAGGAGCATCCCTTCCGCGAGGACCTCTGGCGGCAGCTGATGCTCGCCCTGCACCGGAGCGGCAGGCAGGCCGAGGCCCTGCACACCTACACCACGGTCAGGCGGCAGCTGGTCACCGAGCTCGGCGTCGAACCCGGCGCGGATCTGCGCCGGGCGCACTCGGCCATCCTGGCGGGAGAACCCCTGCCCACCGTGGCCGTGCCGGGCCATCCTCCGGCTCTCGCCGCTCCCCGGCAACTCCCCCCTGACGTGCCGGACTTCACCGGCAGGGCCGAGAGCGTCGCCCTCCTCACGCGGGCGCTGACCTTCGCGGAGCGCCCGCCGGCCGGACCGCCTTCGATCGTCGTGGTCACGGGGGCACCGGGCGTGGGCAAGTCGGCGCTGGCCGTGCACTGCGCGCATGCCGTACGGGCCGGATATCCGGCAGGGCAGCTCTACCTCGATCTCCGTGGGACCGACCCGGTGCCCGCGGACCCCGGTGAGCTGCTGGCCGAGGCGCTGCGGGCGCTGGGCGCCGATGCGGCGGACCTGCCGGGCACCGAACGCGAACGTGCCGCGCTCTACCGGTCCCTGTTGGCCGAGCGCCCGATGCTCGTCTTCCTCGACGACGCCGCAGGCGCCGCCCAGGTACGGCCGCTGCTGCCGGGCAACGGCTGCGCGGTGCTCGTGACAAGCCGGCGGCGGATCACCGAACTGCCTGGGGCGCTCCAGCTTGAACTGGACGTCCTGTCGCCGTGGGAGGCAGAGGACCTCCTGGCCGCGATCGTCGGGCCCGAGCGGCTGGAACAGGAGAGGGAGGCCGCCTCGGCGATCCTGACGGCCTGCTGCCACCTGCCGCTGGCCGTCAGGATCGCC
>NZ_JBEXUE010000501.1:0-7140 GCF_040614275.1 Streptosporangium sp. NPDC006013 | reverse complement strand
GCGCGCTGCCGGGCGCCTGGGTGCGGTATCCCCAGTCGAGGGGTTGGCCTGTGGCGTTATCCACAGAATGGTGTTCGGGTCGATGGGGCCGCAGGCGCATGGAGAACCCTGGTGTGACCGATGCCGGGCGGTGGGTCCGGCGGGGATCTCCAGGAGGAGCAGATGGCTCGAACGAGTGCGCTTCGTGTGCGGTGTGATCGGTTGCGGTGGCTGGGTGCCCGGTGGGCGCTGCTGACCACCGGCGCGCGGCGTGACCGTGGCATGTCCACCGCGGAGTACGCGGTCGGAACGACAGTTATCCGGGGTTGTCAAGCGAACCTGCTGGTCAGTCGCATGAAGGTCGTTAAGGCACGTCAGGCAAGCAGGCCCCGGCATGCCGAGCATGGTGGGGTCCGGCGCGAAGGTGTTCGAGCGGGTGGAGAGGCGATCGATCAGCGATGGCCGTTGCGATGAGGCTTCGCAGTGAGGCGTGGGCGGGTGGGGCCCCACATGGCCTTGCCGCCTGGGCGGCCGTGGACGCCGGCGCCTCCGATGAAAATGCCGGCAAGGGCGCGCCGGCTGTCGGTGACGAGCGGGAAATCTTGAGTTCCTTCCTGGACTGGCACCGGGCGACGTCCGAACTCAAGTGCGCAGACATACCGTCGGAGCGTCATTCTGAGTGGGCCGTTGAACCGTCGTCGCTGTCCCTGCACGGTCTCATGCGGCATCTGGCCGGCGTCGAGCCGCCGAACAAGTCGTGGCCGAGCGAGCCGAGCTGGAGCGGATCTGGCAGCAGCGGCTGGAAGCGGCTCGTCCCGATTCAGGCGGCTGAGATTGTCCTCAAGTAGTCGACCACTGCGTCGCCTGACCGGGTCCGTACGGCCACATAGCCGTCCGGCCGGACGAGGACGAGCGTGCCCCTGTTGGCGCCGTAGCGCTTGCTCGGGGGGCCTGGCTCCAGCTGGTAGACGCGGATGTCGTCGCCGTAGAGTCCGTCCAGGCGCTCGGCCAGACCTGGTACCACCGTGCCGAACTGGAGCAGCGTGAAGTGAGGGCCGCGGAAGAGGTCGAACAGCCGCGACTGCTCGCCGGTCACTGGGTGCTGGCACGGCGAGTCGGGTGCCCGGTCGCCGGGACGGACCTTGCCCTTGTCGCCGACCGACAGCTCGGAACTGCGGTAGTTCACGCCGAGCTGGGAGGTCTTGCTGACGATCGCCTTGGTCACCGCGGGGCTGCGCATCAGCGGCAGGATGATCCAGTCGCGAAGGAAGGTCATCAGAGGCCTGGTGGAGAACAGCGCGGTCATGCCGGCGCCGCTGGTCTTGAGCACGGATTCGGCCACCGGGCGGCGCTCCCGCTCATACGTGTCGAGCAGGCTGTCGGGGGCTTGGCCGCGTACCGCAAGGGCCAGCTTCCAGCCGAGGTTGTAGGCGTCCTGGATGCCGGTGTTCATGCCGAGCCCGCCCGCGATCGGGTGGACGTGGGCGGCGTCTCCGGCGATGAAGACGCGGTCGGCACGGTAGCGGTCGGCGAGTCGTACCTTGTAGCTGAAGTGCGACAGCCAGGTGGCGTTGTGCAGGCGCACATCCGTCCGGCCAGTGCGCTGCGCGAACAGGCGCTGGAAAAGCTCGAGTGAGGGCTCGTGGCCGGCGCCCTCCTCGCCGGGGCGTACGGTGAGGCCGAACTGCCACGACAGCGTGCCGGGCAGCAGCGCGAGGCCCACGGAGGATTCATCCGCTGCGTACCAGACATAGGAGCCGTCGCGGGGCAGGCCGTCCACCTCCACGTCGCCGAGCAGATAGTGCTCGGTCTCCGACACCAGCCCGGGAAAGGTGATCCCGGCGGCCTCGCGCACGGCGCTACTGCCGCCGTCGCAGCCTACGAGGTAGGAGGCGTGGATCACCTCACCCGAGGCGAGTTGCGCGACGACCTGGCTGTCGGACTGCTTGAGGTCGGCCAGTTGCAGGCCGCGTTCTACGCGGCCGCCCAGCTCGGCCAGGCGGGCGCGGAGTATCTGCTCGGTGCGCCACTGCGGCAGCAGGACGAGCGTCGGATACGGCACATCCGGCCGCGAGTGGACACCGGCCAGGAGGTGTAGCTCCGCGATGAACCGGCGGTCCATGTAAATCCGCGCCGGCATCTCGGACGTCCCCGCGTCCAGGAAGTCCTGGACCACGCCGAGATCGTCGAACACCTCCAGGCTGCGTGGCTGTATGCCCTTACCCCGAGACTGGTGGTGGAATTCGAGGGATTTGTCGATCACTCGGAAGGTGACGCCGCGCCGGGCCAGCTCGCAAGCCAGCGTCAGCCCGGTCGGTCCGCCTCCGACGATGAGTACGTCTACGTCAGTCATCTCTTCCCTCGATTCAGGACGGAACCTATCCGTTCCATTTGGAGGATAAGTGGCCCTTAAGTTGGGACGCAACCGTTCCGTCTCGTGTTAATATCGCCGATATGGCTGAGATCCGCCCGCGTGGTCGTGGCGCCGCCGTACTGCGCCGGACAGTCACCGACACCATCGTCGCGGCGGCGGTCGCCGAGCTGGCGGAGACAGGTTACGCCGGTATGTCAATGGGCGCAGTGGCCCGGCGGGCCGGTACGGGAAAGGCCGCGCTCTACCGGCGGTGGCCCTCGAAAGAGGCGATGGTGGTCGACCTCATCGACGTCGTCGCGTCCCGGCAGGTCCCGGTAGGCGGGGCCGGTGACCTGAGTAGCGACGTACGAGCCTACGTCCGAGCGGTGGCGGATACGCTGTTGGATCCCGTGGTCATGCGCATCGTGCTCGATCTGACAGCCGAGGCCGCTCGCAATCCCGGGCTTTCCGCGGCATTCGACACCGCGATCCGGCAGCCGCGCAGGATCGCGTGCGAGCGGTTTCTGAGGAGCGCGGTGGAGCGTGGCCAGTTGCCCGCCGACCTCGACCTCGACCTGGCCCTCGACCTACTGGTCGGGCTCACGCAGTGGCGTGTCCTCAACACCGGCCAGACCGTCGACGACTCCTGCGTCGAAGCGACGAGCAAGCTGATCATCCAGGCGCTTCCGCTCTGCCTGAGCGCCAGCTAATCGATCATGAGGCGGCTTCAGTGAACCTCACTGTGGTGCTCCGAATCACTGGGGCCTGACTCCTCGCCGACGCGGGCCATCCAGGCCAGGCCCACGCCCTGGGCCGGCGCGGCCGCCAACAACATGAACGACGTCCCCCATCGCCACGATCGTTATCTGGGGTTGTCAAGCGAACCTGCTGGTCAGTCGCATGAAGGTCGTTAAGGCACGTCAGGCAAGTAGGCCCCGGCATGCCGAGCATGATGGGGTCCGACGCGAAGGGGGTCCTCCTTTCGGTAGCGGAGGTGGACCGGCCAGGGCGGGAACGAAGGCGCCGGCGGTGCGGCCCGGTAGGGCCGTCCCTACCACCGTTCGGGGGGCGTCCTGCTTGGGGCGGGTACGTGCGGGAGAATAGCGTGCTGCCGTGATCAAGAACTTCCCGCGCATCGCGGCTCTCACCTGTGCCGCTCTCGTGGCCACCGCGCCTGTGACCGCGGCCGCCGCTGCCGCAGTTCCCGTCAGAGGTGCCCTGATGAAGGCCGAGCGAGTGGCCCGCATGACAGGCGGTGAGGTCAACGCATTCCTCGGCAAGGCGGGCTTTCCCTCGATCGAGAACGCCAAGGGCGTCGATGTCTACAGTGTCACCTACCGCACCGTTGACGTGAAGGGCAGGCCCACCACGGCGACAGGTTCGCTCGTCCTGCCCCAGACCTCCGCCCACGAGCTTCCCATCGTCAGCTACAGCCACGGCACAATGGCAGACAGGCGAGAGGCACCCTCGGTGACGTCCACAGGGGAGGGCCGCTACCTGCCGGTCTACTTCGCCACGCACGGCTTCGCCGCGGCCGCAGCCGACTATCTCGGCCTGGGCGAAGGGCCTGGCGCGCACCCGTACATGCACACCGCCACCGAGGCCGGAGCCTCCGTCGACCTCCTCAAGGCCGCCCGAAGGCTCGCCCGGCAGCAGCAGGTCACGCTCGACAAGCGGATCATGGTGACCGGTTTCTCCCAGGGGGGCCACGCCGCCATGGCCCTGGGCGCTGCCCTGCAGAAGGACACCGACCTGGACGTGTCCGCGATCGCGCCCATCAGTGGCCCGCTCGACGTCGAGCACGCCGAATTCCCCGCCGCGGTCGGCGGCAGGCTTGATGGGCGTTCGGCGGCGTTCTATCTCGCCTACTGGCTGACCTCGATGGACCGGGTTTACGACATCTACCAGAAACCGTCCGAGGCGTTCCGCTCGCCGTACGACGCGAAGGTGACGGGCCTGCTCGACGGGAGCCACGACCTGGAGACCATCGCGGCCGCCCTGCCGTCCACGCCGGACGAACTCCTCACCCCGACCTATCTCGGCAAGCTTGGCAAGCCCACGGGCCGATTGCTGAAGGCGATCAGGGAGAACGACACGACGTGCCGCGACCTGCGCGCCGGGGCGCCGGTGCGGCTCTTCGCCGCCGCCGGTGACCGCGACGTGGTTCTCGCCAACTCCGCGAGCTGCCTGAAGGACCTGCGGGCGCGGCACGTCGACGCGACCCTCACGGAGGTGGGCGACGTGAACCACTTCACCTCGCTCAGGCTCTCGCTGCCCAAGGTGCTGGCCTGGTTCCAGCAGAGGTCCGGCACCGCTGCCGGCTGAACAGTCGGCAGGCCGTGCTTACGGGTCGCCATCCGTGGCAACCCGGCGGGGGAAACCGCTCCTCTGCGGCCGTCGAGCGGTTCGAGATCGAGGGCGAGAAGATGGCGTTCGGTGCCCAGCGCGCCGCAGCGGGGTTCCCCGCCGCGAGCACCGCGCGGGCCCCGGCGTCCCTGACTCAAGTCATGGCGACCTCCGCGCCGGCCAGGGGTGGATGGTGGCCGGGGCGCTGTTGGGGGCGACCTCGAAATCGGACTTGCGCAGGGATTTCCGCCGTGAAAGGCCCGCCGCTTTGATCCGCCGTTCCGAGGTTCGCCGACCCCGGTCGTCGGGACGTGATCGACAACTGCTGCCGCCCGAGCTGCAGCCGCGAGGCGCCCGTGATCACGCGGCAGCCGGGGCTTTCCCTGCTCCGGTGCCGGCCGTAGGCGCGACCAGCCGATCCGCTCGCCCCGGATCAGACCACCGATCTGCTCGTCGTCGAGTCCCAGATCGAAGATGATGTCCAGCAGGTCGTCCAGCAGCGCCTGCCGGTCCTCCCCGGCCTTGCCTCGCTCGGCCGGCGCGTCCCGCATCTTGCGTTCAGCCTTGCTCTCCCGCGCCGAGACCGCTTGATCGAACAGCTGCACGACCTCGTCGAGTACATCGGTCGCCGACTGCGCCAGCAGCGTGAGCAGGATCGGACAGCGGCGCTGCGGATCGCGCCGTTCCAGCGCCTGCGCGGTCAACCGGCGCCCGACCGTGGCCAGGAACCGTCGCCGCTCAGCGGGCGGCACCGACAGATCCAGGCTGTCCGCGTCCATCGAGCGCAGGAATTCCAGCTTGGCGACCTCGGCCTTCACCGCGGCTGGGGACGCCTCGACCGGGCCGGTGGACAGCCACCGCAGCCGGGTCGTGCGGATCTCAGAGTCGGTCACCAGCAGCCCGTCCAGGGACCCCGCGAAGGTGTTCGAGCGGGTGGAGAGGTGATCGATCAGCGATGGGCTGTTGCGATGAGGCGTCGCAGTGCGGCGTGGGCGGGTGGGCCCCACGTGGGCTTGCCGCCTGGCCGGCCGTGGACACCGGCGTCGCCGATGTGGATGCCGGCGAGGGCGCGGATCACGGCCCATCCACGGGCGCGGCGCAGGGTCGCGGGGTTCGGGGCCGGCTGGCAGGCGGCATGGAAGCGGTCGGCGGCGCCGTCCGGCAGCAGAGTCCAGGCGGCGGCGAGGTCGACGGCCGGATCGCCGGCGAAGAGGTCGCCGAAGTCGATCACGCCGCAGATGGTGCCGTCCGCGGTGAGGACGTTGGCCGGATGCAGGTCGCCGTGGAGCCAGAGCGCCGGGCCGGCCCAGCCGGGCGCGGCGGCGGCGTCGTCCCAGAGCGCGCGGACGGCGTCCGGGTCGGGGATGAGCCCCAGCTCGGTGGCCGAGGCGAGTTGCTGGGCGACCCACTCGGAGTGGTCGGCCAGCGGCCTTCCGCGGCCCCGGCCGGCGGTGTCCACCTCTTCGGGGGCGGGTCGGTGAAGAGCGGTCAGGAAGGCGGCCAGGACGGTGGCCGCCTCCGCTGCGCGTGTGACGGGGGCGCGGTCGGCAGGCTCGCCCGGCACCCAGGTGGTGACGATCCAGGGGCGCGGAAACCGCGCGGAGGGCTCGCCGAGGCGTTGCGGGACGGGAACCGGCAGAGGAAGGCGCGGGGCGAGGGCGGGCAGCCAGGTGTGCTCCTTGCGCAGCAGCTCGTCCGCGGACTCCGTCGCCCAGGGCAACCGGACGGCGAGGTCGTCGCCGAGCCGCCAAATCTGGTTGTCCCAGCCACGCGCGCCGAGACTCACCGGGTAATCGGCCAAGTCGGGGTGCTGGTCACGCAGCAGATCCCGCACCAACTCCGCGGTGACCTCGATCTCGGCATGCGTCATGCGGAGCAACACTAGCCGGATGGGCGGCCCGCCCGTTTTCTCCCCGGTTCAAGGCTTTCAGATCAGGACACGGGGCCTTGGCCGCTGCGCTTGGGCGGTGGCGGGCCCCCATATCCATAGCCGGGCGGGGGGAGGGCCGGCCGTGCAGTTGCTGTGGGTACTGCTTGGGGTAGCCGGTGGGCGGGTGCTGTGGCTGCCCATAGGGCTGTGTGTGCTGTTGGCGTGGATCCTGCGGGCCGTACGGATTCGTCGTCGTGGCTCCTGGGGGTGGGGGTGTGTGAGAGACGTCCCGAGCGTTCGCCTGGATGACATGGCCTGTGTTTCTTCGTCTGTTGGTGAATGCCGCCAGGTCGAGCGGTCAGGTCGGCTGCTGCTTCCTTGGGTTATCCACAGGTTTTTCGTTGAATCTCCGGGTTATCCACAGGGGATTGGTGGGGTCTGTGGGTAGGCATCCTGAGATCTCACCGTCTGGGGCCTGAAGTGGCTTCCTTTGGTTGGGGGGTGTTTCGCGCTTTGGTGTTGTGCCGTGTTTTCCCTGGCTGTGGGGAGTTCGGCGTTCCTTGCGGAAGGGCGGCGGGCCGTCACCGACGAA
>NZ_JBEXUE010000500.1:0-7189 GCF_040614275.1 Streptosporangium sp. NPDC006013 | reverse complement strand
GGTTTGCCGATCACCGGCTGCCGGCCGCCCGTCGCGGTCTCGGCGCCCGCGCTCGGGATTCCGGCGACACCGGCCGCCAGGACTGTGAGGCTCGCCAGTACCGCGAGCCGGCTCCGGTTGGCGCCCGGCCGGGCGAAGGGTCTGATCATCGAAGGTCCGTTCTCCAGGCACAGCGACGGTCGTGGCGGCCCCCGAGTCCGCACTTCGCAGATCCTTACGCTGTGACGCTGCCGAGTCAATAGTTTCGCGAGAGCGCTCTCTCGACTGAACACCTGTTCGATGCCTGACCCATAGCTTGCAAACCCCGCCCAGCAGGCCCTTCGCAACGCGATACAGCCACATCACCCCTGGCCGGACGGCCCAAACTCCACCCTTCTGAGAGCGCTCTCAGGAGCTGGGCGGGCACTGTCCGAGCCGGGCGGGCCGGCCGGCCGTCAGGACATGGGCCGGCGACCGGCGCTCTCGCGACGGCTCGGACAGGGGCGCCGGGGGGCGGCCGGGGGCACGTGGACCGCGGGCCGGGAACAAGTGCCGGCCGGAAACGGGATCGACGTGTCCTGGAGACGGGGCGGCGGTGGCCCGCACGCCTCAGGACATGGTGTTGCCGCCGTTGACCGCCAGGCGCTGGCCGGTGATGAAACGGCCGCCGGGCGAGGCCAGGAAGGCGATCGCGTCGGCCACCTCGGCGGGCACCCCCATCCGGCCCAGCGGCAGCCCCGCGCGGTACTCCTCGACGTCCATTCCCTCGTGACGCTCCACCGGTATCCAGCCGGGCTCGACGGTGTTGACGGTGATGCCGTACCGTCCGAGCTCGTTGGCCCAGGAACGGGTCAGACCGTGCAGCGCCGCCTTGGCCGCGACGTAGTGCCCCATCTCGACGTTGCCCAGGTCGACGACCTCGCTGCCCACGTTGACGATCCGGCCCCGGCCGGCCTCGCGCATCGCGGGCAGCACGGCCCGCAGGATCAGCAGCGGCGCCTTGACGAAGAACCGGAGCTGGTCGAGGTGATGCTCCCAGGTCTGCTCGGCGAGGGGGACCAGCGGCTGGGGCCCGGTCGCGTTGTTGACCACGATCTCGACCGGTCCCGCCTTCTCGGCCACCTCCGCGATCCCCCGCCGTACCGACTCCTCGTCCGTCACGTCGAAGCGGGCCACGCACGCCCGGCCCCCGGCCGCGGAGATACGCTCGGCGACGGCCGTGGCACCCGCGGTGTCGTGGGCGTAGTTGACGGCGACGGTCCAGCCGTCCTCGGCGAGCCGCACGGCGATGGCGGCACCGAGCCCCCGCGAGGCCCCGGTGACAAGCGCGCATCCCATCCGCTTCCCCTTTCCTGACTTCTCAGGATTTCACGGCTCTCCTGCCACGAGTGAAATCGCCCCCATTGTGGCGGGCCGCGGCACCCACGTGATCCGTGCGCCCTACAGGTCAGCTACGCGGTTCGGAAAGGAGTTCTTCGGGGATCACGTCGGGCACGCCGCGCAGACCGGCGAGCGAGACCGCTGCGAGGACCGCGATCAGCACCGCGGCGGCGAGCGAGGTCACCCCGACCGAGGTGACGAAGGCCCGCCTGGCCGCCTCGGCGACGACCTCCCCCAGCTCGGCCGGGAGCGCCGCGGCGGCCATCAGAGCGGTGGGCAGCGACTCCGCCGCGGCGGCGGTCACCTCGCCCGGCACCCCCGCCGGGAGCCGGAGGTCGCCCCGGTAGACACCGGTCAGGATGCTGCCCAAGATCGCGATGCCCAACGCGCCGCCCAGTTCGAAGGAGGTCTCGGAGATCGCCGCCGCGGCACCGGCCCGCTCCCTGGGCACGCTCGCGAGCACCGTGTCGTTGGTGACCGCGAACGTCAGCCCGATGCCCACCCCGCAGACGATCATGGGAATGAGAAAGTAGAGGTAGGGGGTGTCGAGCCCGACCCGGCTGTAGCAGGCGAAGGCCGCGGCGGCCATCGCCAGGCCCAGCGCCACCACCCTGGCCCGGCCCCATCGGGTGATCAACCCGGCCGCCAGCACCCCGCCGACCGCCGCCGACAGGCCACCGGGCAGTCCCGCGAGACCGGCACGCAGCGGCGACCAGCCCAGGACCAGCTGGAAGTACCAGGCGAAGATCAGCGACAGCGCGGACATGCCGAAGATGGCGATGAGGTTGGCGCCGACCGACGCGGTGAAGGCCCGGCGCCGGAAGAGACGAACGTCGATCAGCGGCTCGGCCAGCCGAGTCTGCCGCCGGGCGAACATCACCAGCGCGGCGATCCCCACGACCGCCGCCACCGGCACTCCGGCATCCGTGAGACCGTGACCGGCCGCCTCCTTTACAGCGTAGATCAAAAAGGTGACGCCGACGAGGGAGAGCAACACGCTCGCGGGATCCACCCGCCCCGCGGCGGGGTTGCGTGACTCCGGCAGCACGGCGAGGCCCGCGACCACGATGAGCGCCATCACCGGCACGTTGATCAGGAAGACCGACCCCCACCAGAAGTGATCGAGTAGCAGACCGCCGACTACCGGCCCCAGGGCGAACCCCGCCGCGCCCATCCCGCTCCACAGACCGATCGCCGTGGTCCGCTGCCTCGGGTCGGTGAAGACGTTACGGATGATCGACAGGGTGGAGGGCATGATCGTGGCACCCGCCACGCCGAGCAGGACGCGGGCCGCGATGAGCAGTTCGGGGGTGGGCGCGTAGGCGGTCACCGCCGAGGCCGCCCCGAAAGCCGTGGCGCCGATGAGGAGCAGCCTCCTGCGGCCGATCCGGTCGCCGAGGTTGCCCATCGTGATCAGCAGGCCGGCGAGCGCGAAACCGTACGCGTCGCCGATCCACAGGATCTGGGTGGCCGAGGGCTGCAGGTCCGCGACCAGCTGGGGAAGGGCGAGGTGCAGGACTGTGACGTCAACGGAGAGCAGCAGCGCCGCCAGGCAGGCGACGGCGAGGGTCGCCCGCCTGCGGCGGTCGGTGATCGGGAGGTGATCGGTCATGCCCGCCATCGTGATCGTCGGCGCTGACGGCCCGCGCACCTCGTGCTGACAACCACTGACAACCACCGACGACCGCGCGGCCGGAGTCACCCGGACATGGTCATGCCTCGAGCATCGAAAGCACCTCGCTCCGCGACATGCGGGTTCCCGCACGCCACTCCTTCTCGTACGCGGCGCCGCCGATCCGGGCGCGAACGGCTGCCGTGACCCGGGCCGCGTCCGGGTGCGCCGCCGCGGCGCCGCTGAGAGCCGTGGCCGCCCCCAGCAGCCGGGCCGCTCCCCGGACGTCGTTCTCCAGCAGCACGACCTCCGCCAGGCCCCCGATCGCCGAACCCGCCACGAGCAGGTAGCGGTGTAGCGCCGGTTCCAGCGCCTCGCGGTACCAGGCCCTCGCCCCGGCCCCGTCTCCGCTCGACGTGGCGATCCGGCCCAGTTCGACGGTGATGCGCAACCGCGTCTCCTCGGCGGCGTACCACTCCTGTGGACACAGGTCCAGTGCCTCGCGGGCGAGGGTGCGGGCCTCGTCCAGCTCGCCGCGGAGCCTGGCGATCTCGGCGAGCCCGTGCCATACCTTGGCCATCACATCGGGCGTGCCCGCCCTGCGGGCGTACACGGCCGCGCGCAGGTACTCCGCGTGAGCGGTCGCGAGGTCGCCCTCACGCACGATTCCCAGGGCCCTGCGGCAGATGAAATCCGCGATGTCCTCGGCCGATTCGAGCTCCTCGACCAGCCGGAGCGCCTCGTCGGCCAGCGCGCGCGACGCCGCCACGTCCTGCCGTAGGTCGGCGAGCTCGGCGAGTTCGGCGAGGGTGAGGGCACTGCCCCACCGCTCCCCGATGGAGCCGAACAGCTCCAGCGCGTCCTCGAAGGAGCGCTCGGCGCCCCCGGCGTTGCCGTCGTACAGCTGCAAGTAGCCGCAGCCGAAGTGGGACAGAGCCCGGACCCACGGGTCGGCGATGGCCGGGATCCGCGGCAGGTGGGAGCGGAGGTCCGCGACCGGGCCGGTGAACATCGGCTGCAGCATGGCCAGAAACGGCCACCGGTACGGCTGGTCGATCGCCGGAACGAGCGGTGCGGTCGCCTCCAGCAGGGCCAGCAGCCGGGGCGACCGCGACTCGCCACCGAAGGCGACGAGCACGCAGATGGCGTACTCCTCCTCCAGCCCCTCCACCGGGGCCGGCCCGATCACACCGAGCAGGTCGGTGGCCAGGCCCGCGCCCTCCCAGCGGCGGCCCCGCATCCACCAGTACATGGCGAGCCCGGCCAGCAGGCGCAGCCCCTGCCCGGTCCTGCCGGTGTCGATGGCCCAGCGCAGCGCGGCGTGCAGGTCGTCGCGCTCCTCGTCCAGCCTTCGCAACCACTCCAGCTGCCCGGCGCCGCGCAGCCGGCGGTCCGCCGTGGCCGCCAGATCCGTGTAGTACGAGGCATGTGCCTCGCGGCGCGCCTCGGTCTCGCCGGCCTCGGCCAGCCGTTCCGCGCAATACGCGCGGATGGTCTCCAGCATGCGGTAGCGCCCGCCCACCCGCTCGATGAGCGACTTCTCCGCCAGGGAGCTCAGCAGGTCGACGGCCTCGGCCTCCGGCAGCCCGCACACCCGCCCGACCGCCTCCAGCGTCGCGCCACCCACGAAGACGGCCAGCCGCCCGGCCAGCGACCGCTCGTCGTCGTCGAGCAGGTCCCAGCTCCAGGCGACCACGGCGCGCAGCGTCTGGTGCCGGGGCAGCGCGGTGCGGCTGCCACGCGACAGCAGCCGGAACCGGTCGCCCAGCCGGGAGGCCACCTCGGTCACCGACAGGGAGCGCAGGCGTGCCGCGGCCAACTCCAGAGCGAGGGGCAGGCCGTCCAGTGCCCGGCAGATGTCCAGCACCTGCTCGACGTTGGTGTCGTCGACGCGGAAACCGGGGCGCACGGCGGCTGCCCGGTCGGCGAGGAGTCGTACGGCCGGGTAGGCCGTGGCCTCCCCGGCGGCTGTGCCGGCCCTCGGCACCGGCAGCGGCGCGACCGGGTGGATCACCTCCCCGGTGATGCCGAGCGCCTCCCTGCTGGTGGCCAGGACACGTAGCGCCGGGCAGGCGGCGAGCAGGCGGTCGGCGAGCTCGGCGGCCTCCGCCACCAGGTGCTCGCAGTTGTCCAGGACGAGCAGCAGCGGACGGTCGGCCAGCGCCGCGACCAGCCTGGCGAGGGGGGTGGGCACCGGCCGGCCGGGGCCGGGGAACAGCCGGGCGTCGCGGACCCCCATCGCCCCGAGGACTGCCTGGGCCACCTCCCCGCCGCCGAAGACGGGGGCCAGCTCCACGAAGCACACCTCCCCCTGCTCCCCGGCGGCGACCTCACCGGCCAGCCTGGTCTTGCCCGCGCCGCCGGGGCCGACCAGGGTGACCAGTCTCGCCTCACCGAGCAGCGCGCGGAGCTCGGACATCTCGCCTTCCCTGCCGACGAAGCTGGTCAGCGGGGCCCGCAGACCCGACCGGAGGGGTGGGGCACCGGCGGCGGGGGCGCCGGCCAGTTCGGGATCGGCCCTGAGCACCGCCAGGTGCACGGCGGCCAGCTCCGCCGACGGGTCCACGCCGAACTCCTCGCCGAGGACCCGTCTGGCCCTGTCGTAGACCTCCAGCGCCTCGACCTGCCGGCCCGAGCCGTACAGGGCGCGCATCAGCTGCCCGTACAGCCGCTCTCTGAGGGGATGTGCGGCGGTCAGCTCCTGTAGCTCGGCCACCAGCTCACGGTGGCGGCCCAGTTCCAGCTCGGCCTGCAGGCGATCCTCCACGCAGTCGAGCCGGAGCTCCTCCAGCCTGGCCGAGGGTGCCTGGGCGAACGGGAACTCCGCCACGTCGGCGAGCACGGGCCCGCGCCACAGCGAGAGCGCCTCGCCCAGCGGTTCGACCGCCCGCCCGCAGTCGCCGGAGGCCAGGAGACGCCGGCCTTCGGCGGCGAGCCGCCCGAAGCGGTGGGCGTCGACGGCATCGGCACCGGCCACGAGCCGGTAGCCCGCCGGGTGGAACTCGATCACTTCCTGGGCACCGAGTGCCCTGCGCAGCCGCGAGACCTGCGACTGCAGGGCATTGGCGACGCCCGCGGGCGGATCGGCACCGTACAGGCCGCCGATCAGCCGTTCGGTGGTCACGACCTTTCCCACGTCGAGCAGGAGCATCACGAGCAGCGCGCGCATCCGCGGCCCGCCCACGACGACCGCGCGCCCATCATCGAGCCGGATCCGGGTGGGACCGAGAACGTCGAACCGCATACCCCGATTATCACGACTTTCCCGCACCCGTACGGTGCCGCGCGGCCGGGGCATCACCCGTCCTCGCGTCCGGAGTTTGGGACTAGGCAAGGGGCGGGGCGTGGGCTAGCTTCTGGACAGGTGTCCAGTTTGAGGAGCGACAATGCCCAGGACCACCGAGGCGCCCCGGACCCGGCTGTCGGACCGGCAGGCCGAGACCGTGCGCAGGCTCACCGAGGCGGCGGTCGAGGAGGTCGCCGAGCACCGGTACGAGGGGTTGACGGTGCGCGGGGTCGCCAAGCGGGCCGGGGTCGCGCCCGCCACCGCCTACACCTACTTCGCCTCCAAGAACCACCTGCTGGCGGAGGTGTTCTGGCGGCGGCTGCGCGACCTGCCGGAACCGGACCCGCTCCCCGGCGGCTCCCCCGCCGACCGGGCCGCCGAGGCGCTGAGCGCGGTGGCGCTGCTGGTCGCCGACGACCCGGCGCTCTCGGCCGCGTGCACCACCGCGATGCTCGCCGACGAGCCCAACGTCCTCCGGCTGCGTGCCCGCATCGGGCTCCGTGTCCACGAACGGATCTCCGGCGCCACCGATGCCTCCCCCGCCGCCCTGCAGGCCTTCGAGCTGGCCTTCTACGGCGCGCTGGTCCAGGCGGGAATGGGCCACCTCTCCTACCGCGACCTCCCCGGCCTCCTCGCCACCACCGCCGGAACCATCTTCCCCCGGACCGAGGAGTGCCCATGAGGCCGCACCGGGGACTGGGCCGAGGAGAGTGAGGTCGTGAGGAACGAGCGACCTCACTCGACGAGGGAAGGAGCCGGGTCCCAGCGGCCGAACCGCGACGCGTTAGCGTCGCCGACAACCCGTGAGGCCGCGCCGGGGACTGGACTGAGGAGTGAATCGACGTGCACGTCCAGGAGCATGGGCCGGTCGGCACTCAGCGCCTGCTCCCAGGCCGGCCCGATCTGGTCGGGCCTGTCGACGGTGACGGCAC
>NZ_JBEXUE010000499.1:0-7252 GCF_040614275.1 Streptosporangium sp. NPDC006013 | reverse complement strand
TTCCAGCGGCAGCTGTTCTGGCCGACTGGCAAGAAGATCGGGGACGCCCGCGGTCTGGGCCTGGCCGCGGCGGAGCATCCGCTGCTCGGCGCCGCCGTTCGCTTGGCCGACTCCGACGGTGTGCTGCTGACCGGTCGGTTGTCGCTGCGGTCGCATCCGTGGCTGGCCGATCACGTTGTGGGCGGGATGGTGGTGTTCCCCGGCACCGGGTTCCTCGAGCTGGCGATCCGGGCCGGCGATCAGGTCGGCTGCGACCTGGTGGAGGAGCTGACGCTGGCCGCGCCGCTGGTGCTGGGTGAGGATGACGCGGTCGCGGTCCAGGTGTCGGTGGGCGCACAGGACGAGTCAGGCAGGCGCATGCTCACCATCTACGCCCGCTTGGCCGAGGCTGAGGATCACCTGCCGTGGATGCGGTACGCCACCGGCATGCTGACGACCGCGGGCCCTGCCGCCAAGGCCGGTGGCTCCGTCGCCGGGGGTGATGCGCGGGCTGCCGGGTTCGACGCCACCGTGTGGCCGCCGCAGGGCGCGACCGCGATCGAGCTGGACGGGCTGTACGAGCGGCTAGCCCAGGGCGGGCTCGGCTACGGGCCGGTGTTCCAGGGCCTGAAAGCGGCTTGGCGCGGCGAGGAGGGCGAGGTGTTCGCCGAGGTCGCTCTGCCAGAACATGTCACAGACGCCGGTTTGTTCGACATGCATCCGGCGTTGCTCGACTCGGTCCTGCACTCGGTGTCGTTCGTCGGGCTGGAGACGGCTGGCGGCAGATTGCCGTTCTCGTGGGGTGAGGTGAGCCTCCGGGCCGCAGGCGCGTCGGCGTTGCGCGTGCGACTGGTTCGGACCGGTGACGATTCCGTGTCGCTGGAGGCGGTGGATGCCGCCGGGGAGCCGGTGCTGTCGGCGCGCTCCTTGGTGCTGCGGCTGGTCTCGGCCGACCAGTTCGTCGCGGCTTCCCACGATCGTGGGATGGAGCGGGACTCGCTGTTCCGGCTGGATTGGACTGACGTGCCGATGACGGTCTCCCCGGTGGACGCCGTGATCGGGTTGGAGGTGGCCGAGCTCACCGGCGACCTCGATTCCCTGGAACTGCCGTTCGGCAGGGTGCCCGACCTGGTGGCCGTCGAGGTCGACGTGGCCGATTCCGCGGATGTGGTGGAGTCGGCGCACGAGGTGACCACACGTGTTCTGGGCCTGCTGCAGCAGTGGCTTGCCGATGAGCGGTTCAGCAACTCCCGCCTGGTGTTCGTCACCCGGGGCGCGGTCGCGACCGGCGTCGGCGAGGCCGTATCGAACCCGGCTGCGGCCACGGTGTGGGGGCTGGTCCGTAGCGCGGAGGTGGAGAATCCGGGCCGGTTCCTGCTGGCCGATGTGGAGGAGTCGGAGACGGCCCTGTCCGCGCTGCCCGTCGTGCTGGCCTGCGGTGAAACGCAGGTGGCGGTGCGTGGGGTAGGGGTACGGGTGCCGCGGTTGGCGTCGCTTGCGTCGGGGGCGGGCTTGCTGCCTCCGGCCGGTGGGGTGCCGTGGCGGCTGGGCAGCCGGGCCAAGGGCAGTCTGGACGCGCTGGAGCTGCTCGCGTTCCCGCAGGCCGCCGAGCCGTTGGAGGCCGGGCAGGTGCGGGTGGCGGTGCATGCCGCGGGGGTGAACTTCGGGGATGCGCCGGACGGACTCAACGCGCTGGGCTGGTTCCAGGACAAGGTCGGCCTGATGGGCGGCGAGGCCGCCGGGGTGGTTCTGGAGGTCGGCCCCGAGGTCGACGACCTGCGCCCGGGCGACCGGGTGGTCGGTTTGACCGAAGGTGCGTTCGGCCCGGTGGCGGTCATCCACGCCCAAGTCCTGGCCAAGATCCCCGACGGGATGTCCTTCGAGCAGGCCTCGACGATCCCGGTCGCATTCCTGACAGCCTATTACGGGCTGATGGACCTGGCCGGGCTGCGGCAGGGTGAGTCGCTGCTCGTGCACGCGGGCACCGGTGGTGTGGGGATGGCGGCGATCCAGCTGGCCCAGCGCCTGGGTGCCGAGGTGTTCGCAACAGCGAGCCCGGCCGAGTGGGATGTGCTGCGTTCGCTGGGCATCCCCAATGATCACATCGCGTCGTCTCGCACCGTGGAGTTTGAGGAGCGGTTCGGCGGGCGGGGGATCGATGTGGTCCTCAACTCGCTGACCGGGGAGTTCATCGACGCTTCGGCGCGGTTACTGCGCCCGGGCGGCCGGTTCGTGGAGCTGGGCAAGCTGGACACCCGTGACCAGGAGCAGTTCCCGGGGCTGGTGTATCGGTGGTTCGACGTGACGGATGCCGTGCGTGAGCGGTTGCGGCAGATCATGGCCGAGCTCATGGTGCTGTTCGCGGCTGGTGAGTTGCGGCCGTTGCCGTTCACGGCGTGGGATGTGCGGCGGGGCCGGGAGGCGTTCCGGTCCATGACCCAGGCCCGGGATACCGGCAAGATCGTGCTGACGATGCCCCGGCGGTGGGACCCGGACGGCACTGTGTTGATCACCGGCGGCACCGGAGGCCTGGGCGCGCAGCTGGCCCGGCATCTGGTGGCCCAGCACGGGGTACGGCACCTTCTGCTGGCCAGCAGAAGCGGCCTGGACGCTCCCGGTGCGGTGGAGCTGCGGACGGACCTGGTCGCGGGCGGTGCTCAGGTGAACGTCGTGGCCTGCGACGCCTCGGATCGGGACGCGGTGGCGACTCTGCTGGAGCAGGTGAATGCCGACCACCCGCTGACCGCGGTGATCCACACGGCCGGTGTCCTGGACGACGGGACGATCCCCCTGCTGACGCCTGAGCGCATGGGCGGGGTGTTGCGTCCCAAGGTGGACGCCGCCTGGCACCTGCACGAGCTCACCCGCGACACCGACCTGGCCGAGTTCATAGTGTTCTCCTCTGTGGCCGGCACGTTCGGCGGGCCCGGGCAGGGCAACTACGCGGCGGCCAACGCGTTCCTGGATGCGCTGATCCAGCACCGGAGAGCGGCCGGCTTGCCGGCGGTGTCGCTGGCATGGGGGCCGTGGTCGCAGGAAGCCGGGATGACCAGCCGGTTGTCGCAGGTGGACGTTCAGCGGTTGAGCATGGGCGGCCTGCAGCAGATCTCGCTCTCGCAGGGCATGGCGTTGTTTGACGCGGCCGTCGCCTCCGGCGAAGCGGCGGTGGCTCCGGTACGGCTGAACATGCCCGCGTTGCGGGCGCATCCGGAGCTGCCGCCGATGCTGAGCGGGCTGGTTCCCGCCGTACGTCGTTCGACGGCCGTTGCCCCGCGGGTGGGGAGCACATTGCCGCAGCGGCTTGCTCCCCTGGGTGCCGCGGAACGCATCGAGGTCCTGCTGGATGTGCTGCGTACCGAGGTGGCGCTCGTGCTGGGGCACGCTACGCCGGACACGGTGGAGGTGCGGCGGGAGTTCCGCGAGCTGGGCTTCGACAGTCTCACCGCGGTTGAGCTGCGTAACCGGCTGAACACCGCGACGGGGCTGCGGTTGCCGGCCACGCTGGTGTTCGACTACCCGACCCCGGCCGTGCTGGCCAAACATCTGCTCGACGAGCTGATGGGTACGCAGGCGGAAGTCCTGGACACGGCGCCCCAGGTGCTGCCGTCGGTGGCCGATGACCCGATCGTGATCGTGGGTATGGCCTGCCGCTATCCGGGCGGGGTGAATTCTGCCGAGGATCTGTGGCGGCTGGTGGCCGAGGGCGAGGACGGGATCAGCGAGTTCCCGACGACCCGCAATTGGGATATCGATGGGTTGTACAACCCGGATCGGGAGAGCCGCGGGACCAGCTATGTGCGTGAGGGCGGGTTCCTGCACGAGGCCGGGGAGTTCGATCCGGGGTTCTTCGGGATCTCGCCGCGTGAGGCGCTGGCGATGGATCCGCAGCAGCGGTTGCTGCTGGAGACGTCGTGGGAGGCTTTCGAGCGGGCGGGCATGGACCCGACCTCGCTGCGCGGCAGCCGTACCGGCGTGTTCGCCGGATTGATGCACCATGACTACACATCGTCTCGTCTGGAGTTCCCTCCGGACGTGATGAGCTTCAGGGGGACCGGCACCGCCGGAAGTGTGCTGTCCGGCCGGATCTCTTACATATTCGGGCTGGAGGGCCCGGCGGTGACGGTGGACACCGCGTGCTCGTCCTCCCTGGTGGCGCTGCATCTGGCGGCGCAGGCACTGCGCGGTGGTGACTGCTCGCTGGCGCTGGCCGGTGGCGTAACCGTCATGGCAACCCCGGGAGCGTTCATCGACTTCAGCGCGCAGAGTGGGCTGGCCGGTGATGGCCGGTGCAAGCCTTTCTCGGAGGCGGCCGATGGGGTGAGCTGGGCCGAGGGCGTGGGCATGCTGGTGCTGGAGCGGTTGTCGGACGCGCGCCGTAACGGCC
This sequence comes from Streptosporangium sp. NPDC006013, assembly GCF_040614275.1. Classification (NCBI taxonomy): domain Bacteria; kingdom Bacillati; phylum Actinomycetota; class Actinomycetes; order Streptosporangiales; family Streptosporangiaceae; genus Streptosporangium; species Streptosporangium sp. NPDC006013. Next base: position 2,889 of record NZ_JBEXUE010000499.1, on the reverse strand, counting down.
ATCAGGTGCTGGCGGTCGTGCGTGGGTCGGCGGTCAACCAGGACGGCGCGTCCAATGGGTTGACCGCTCCGAACGGTCCTTCGCAGCAGCGGGTGATCCGGCAGGCGCTGGCCGGTGCCGGGCTGACTCCCGCCGAGGTGGACGCGGTGGAGGGTCACGGGACTGGTACGACGTTGGGCGACCCGATCGAGGCGCAGGCCCTGCTCGCGACTTACGGGCAGGATCGGCCGGAGGACCGGCCGCTGCTGCTGGGGTCGGTGAAGTCGAACATCGGTCACACGCAGGCCGCCGCCGGTGTCGCGGGCGTGATCAAGATGGTCATGGCCATGCGGCACGGCATGCTGCCCAAGACGTTGCATGTGGATGCGCCGTCCTCGCATGTGGACTGGTCGGCGGGCGCGGTGGAGCTGCTGACCGAGCCGGTGGAGTGGCAGCGAAACGGTCACCCGCGCCGGGCCGCCGTGTCGTCGTTCGGGATCAGCGGCACCAACGCGCACGTGATCTTGGAGCAGGGGCCGGAAGAGGTCGTGCATCCGGCGGCGGGTGAGCCTGCGGGTTCGGCCGGTGGTGTGGTGCCGTGGGTGGTGTCGGCGAGGACCTCTGAGGCGTTGTCGGCGCAGGCGCGTCGTCTGGCGGCGCATCTCGACGTGCACAGCGAGCTGGACCCGGTGGATGTGGGGTCCTCGCTGGTGGTGTCGCGGTCGGTGTTCGAGCACCGTGCGGTGGTGGTCGGCGGGGATCGCGGCGATCTGGTGGCGGGCCTGGATGCGGTTGCCTCGGGTGAGCCTGCCGCCGGTGGCGTGGTCGCGGGTGTGGCCGATGTGATGGGGAAGTCGGTGTGGGTGTTCCCGGGTCAGGGGGCGCAGTGGGTGGGTATGGGCGGGCGGCTTCTTGAGGAGTCGCCGATCTTCGCCGGTCGGATGGCGGAGTGTGCGGCGGCGTTGGAGCCGTTTGTGGACTGGTCGGACTGGTCGTTGCTGGATGTGATCCGGCAGGTGGAGGGTGCTCCGGGGCTGGATCGGGTGGATGTGGTCCAGCCGACCTCGTTCGCGGTGATGGTCTCTTTGGCGGCGGTGTGGGAGTCGTTGGGGGTACGCCCGGACGCGGTGGTCGGCCATTCGCAGGGCGAGATCGCGGCTGCGGTGGTGGCGGGTGGTCTGTCGTTGCAGGACGGCGCGCGGGTGGTGGCGTTGCGCAGTCGTCTGATCGCCGACCGGTTGGCGGGCCTGGGGGCGATGGCGTCGGTGGCGTTGCCGGTCGAGCAGGTGCGTGAGCGGTTGTCGGCCGGGGATGGGCGGGTGTCGATCGCGGCGATCAACGGCCCGAACTCGGTGGTGGTGGCAGGTGAGGTCCAAGCTGTCGAGGAGCTGGTGGAGCGACTGACCGAGGGTGGGGTGCGGGTCCGGCGGATCGCGGTGGATTATGCCTCGCATTCGGCTCAGGTGGATCTGATCGGTGAGGAGCTGGCTCAGGTCCTGGCGGAGGTGGCTCCGCGTGCGGTGCGGGTGCCGATGTTGTCGACGGTGACCGGTCAGTGGGTGGAAGGGCCGGAACTCGGCGGCGGGTATTGGTGTGACAACCTGCGCAACACGGTGGCCTTCGCCCCGGCGATCGGGCAGCTGCTGGAGCAGCGGTACCGGGTGTTCGTGGAGGTGAGTCCGCATCCGGTGCTGATGGTCGGTGTCCAGGAATGCGTGGACGAGGCCGGGGTGGAGGCCGTGATCGCCGGCACGTTGCGGCGTGATGAGGGCGGGCTGGATCGGGTCCTGGTCTCGGCGGCTGAGCTGTTCGTGCGCGGTGTGGCGGTGGACTGGCAGGCGGTGCTGCCGGGTGGGCGCTGGGTCGATCTGCCGACCTACGCCTTCCAGCACCAGTGGTTCTGGCCTGCGGCGGCGGGTTCCCGGGTGGGGAATGTGGCTGCGGCGGGATTGGCGGTGGCGGGTCATCCGCTGCTGGGCGCCGCTGTGGGCTTGGCCGACTCCGACGGGGTGCTGTTGACCGGCCGTCTGTCGGTGCGGTCGCATCCGTGGCTGGCCGATCACGCGGTGGCCGGTACGGTGATCTTCCCGGGTACCGGTTTCCTTGAGCTGGCGGTCCGGGCGGGTGATCAGGTCGGCTGTGACCTGGTTGAGGAGCTGACCTTGACCGCGCCGCTGGTGCTGGGCGGGGACGACGCGGTCGCGGTCCAGGTGTGGGTGGGCGCGGCGCAGGAGTCGGGCCACCGGAGCGTGAACATCTACGCCCGCTCGGCGGAGGCCGCCGACGACGTGCCGTGGACACGGCACGCCGCTGGAACGTTGGCTACCGGCGCGTCCTCTGCCGCGCCGTTCGACGCCGGGGTGTGGCCGCCGCAGGGCGTGACCGCTGTCGAGCTGGACGGGCTGTATGAGGAACTGGCCGTGGGCGGGTTCGGATACGGTCCGGTGTTCCAGGGGCTGCGGGCGGTCTGGCGTGGCGCTGACGGTGAGGTGTTCGCCGAGGTCGCGCTGCCTGAGCAGACGCAGTCGAGCGCGGGTTCGTTCGGCATGCATCCGGCTCTGCTGGACGCGGCGTTGCACGCGGTGACCTTCGCCGGGCTGGACGATTCCGAGGGCGGCCGGTTGCCGTTCTCCTGGAGTGAGGTGAGCCTGCATGCCGCGGGTGCGGCGCTGCTGCGCGTCCGGCTGGCCAAGGTGGGCGAAGACGCGGTGTCGCTGACCGCGGTGGACGCCGCCGGGGAGCCGGTGCTGTCGGCGCGCTCGCTGGTGCTGCGCCCGTTCTCGCCCGCTCAGCTCGCCGCCGCGGGTGGTGGCCAGGCGACGGAACGCGACGGGCTGTTCCGGCTGGAGTGGACCACGCTGCCGGAGATCCCCGCGGTCGATTCGGTGTCGATGGCGGTGGTCGGTTTTG
>NZ_JBEXUE010000498.1:0-7273 GCF_040614275.1 Streptosporangium sp. NPDC006013 | reverse complement strand
CACGGATTCCAGAGCGGCAGGCTGAGGAAGCACCCGCCGGTGGGTCTGCGATCTCGTGTTCAACGTAGCCATCAAAACGCACCTCCTTGAGCTGACGGCCAGGGCTGGTCAACGCGGGGCTTCAAAGCGCATTACCGCGCCTCAAGCCCCCTCCCTCAGGAGGGGGTCGTTGACGAAGTGTGCCGGATGCGCCGTCCGGTGATCTCGCTGGGGATGATCCTGAGATAGAGCTCGCGGTCGCCGCCCGCCCAGGGCTCGACTCCCGAGGCGGCGGCCTCGGCCTGCTCGTCGGTGGAGACGTGGTGGGCGCCACCTCGGATGAGCACGCTCCATCCTTCGCGGGCGGCGTCGTCGATCCGGTCGATCTCGAATGAGATCTTGAACTCGACCCCCTGGACGCCGGTGCGCAGGTTGCTGTCGAGGGGACCGCCGACCGCGGTGCGGACGATCACCGAGTTGTCGTGCAGTACGTAGTTGACCGGCAGGATCGTCAGTCCCGCGGGCTCCTCGAAGGCAACCCTGCCGACACCGCCGGGGGAGATCAGCCGCAGGCACTCCTCGGGCCGCAGCTTCTCCAGGTGGGCGTGGGGGGCGGGACGGCCGTGCCCGGAGGGCAGGTTCATCGTCGCGCCGAGGAGCTCCCCAATGTCGGTGTTCAGGGCGGTGGCCAGTTTGCGCACGGTGTCGAGGGTGGGGGAGGCGGCGGTCTCCTCCAGATAGCCGAGATATCCGGGGTCGATGCCGGCCCGGTCGGCCAGTTGCTCGCGGCTCAGCTGCAACTCCTCGCGTCGCCTGGCGAGCCGGCGGCCCAGGTCGCCCGGGGTTGCCATATGTTCGGTCATCAAAATCTCCCATTAGAACAGAACGAGCAAAGATCTGGCATCGTCAAGCTGACCGTGCAGGGGCTTTGCGGGTTTTTCGGCCACCGCCCCTCTCCCCTTCCGAGAGGAAAACAGTACCCGGCGGGGCGGTGGGCCGCCTCGGGGTGAATCGCCCTCGCGGGGATGTTCCCCTCAGCTGGTATTCCACCACGGGCAGGGTACGAAGATGGGGGCCGGAAGTCCCCGGCGAGCGGGTCTTTCGGCCACTGCGGAGAACGTGGGGAACCGGTCTGATGGAGGGGAGAGGCGGAGGGGGAGAAGATGGCAGCGCAGGTGGTGGCGGGTACGGAAGGCTCGCCTTCCTGGTGGGCCGGTGACGACGCCGTGCCGGGTTCGACGACCCGCCATGCCCGGGGTGAGGCGTGATGGACGTGCAGAGCCTCAGGGTGGCGCGGGTGATGAGCCGGACGCTGGTCGTCGTCGAACCCGACGAGTCCCCGCTCATGGCCTGGGAGATCATGCGTCGCGCGGGTGTCCATCACCTGCCGGTCGTCGACCGGAACGGCTGCCTGCGCGGTGTTCTCACCCAGGAGGATCTCGCCGCCCGCTGGTCAGGCGGCCCGGTCGAACAGTCGCGCGCTCAGGTTCACTCGCTGCTGGCCGAGCACCGCTGCCCGCACACCACCCTCGACGCGCGCCTGGTCGACGCGGCGGCGGCCATGATCGGCGCCGGTGTCGACGCGATCCCAGTGCTGGGGGAGTCCAACAGGCTGGTGGGCATGGTGACCGTCACCGACGTGCTGCGGGCCGTGGCCGGCCTGATCACCGAGGTGGAGGAGCCGCCGGAGCTGATGACGGGGATGTTCCGCCTGGTCCCCGTCCTGCCCAGGTCCCACGGGGCTGACGATTCCTTTACCCGTGATGGAGGTTGAGTCATGATCGCTCGCACCACCGAGGAGATCGCCTCGGCGATCCACACGGCGGTCCAGGCCGCCGTGTGGGCACCATCGGTGCACAATACTCAACCGTGGTCCTTCACCGTCGACGGTGAGGAGATCGCCCTGCGGGCCGACAGCGAGCGGAAGCTACGGCTCGGCGATCCCGAGGGCCGGGAAATGCTGATCAGCTGCGGCGCCGCCCTGATGAACGTGCGGCTCGCGCTGCGCGTGCTCTGCTGCGACCCGCAGGTGCGCGTGCTGCCCGACCCCGACCGTCCCGCCCTGCTGGCGACGGTACGGATGGGGGCGGCCGTCGCCCCGGACGAGCACAGCCGGCTGCTGTACGCCGAGATCGAACGCCGCCGCACCCACCGCGCCGGATTCACCGAGGTGCCCGTGGCGGACCGTCTCGTCGAGGCCTTCGTCTGCCAGGCGAGCGCCGAGGGGGCCCGGTTGACGCCGATCAGGTCCGAGGCCGCCGTCCGGGTGCTCGCCGCGCTCACCTGCGCCGCCGAGGATGTGCAGTCCCAGAACCGGTTGCTCACCCTGGAGATGATCCGCTGGGCACAGCCGCCGGGAAGTCCCCGCACGGACGGGGTTCCGGCGCGGGGCTACCCGCGCGAGCCCAGACGGACCCGTCCGCACTTCGCCCAGCGCGACTACGCCCACGGTCACCCCTGGGGCGACGACTCCGACCAGTTCCGCTCCGCCTCCACCGGAACCGTGGCGGTGCTGACCACGCCGGGGGACTCCCGCGAGGACTGGATCGCGGCGGGCCAGGCGTTGCAGCGGGTCCTGCTGCACGCCTCCGCCTACGACGTCAGCGCCGCCTTCCACACCCAGGCGCTGGAGATGTTCCACCTGCGGGAGTTCCTGCGCCAGGAACTGCTGTCGGGCGAGCACCCCCAGATGATCATGCGCCTGGGCTTCACCTCCGACGAGAGCGAGGGCATCCGGCGGCCGGTCACCGATGTACTGGAAGAACGCGGGCCGGGCTGATCCGAAGGTCACGAGGGAGCGGCGGGGGCGGCCAGGTCCCCGATGCCCTCACGGCTCGATCAGGCCCGCGCGGATGGCGTACCTGGTGAGGTCGAGCCGGTCGCGCATGCCGAGTTTCTGCAGGATGTTGGCCCGATGCCGATCGACTGTCTTCGCGCTGATGAACAGGGTCTCGGCGATCTGCTTGGCCGAGTTGCCCTCGGCGATCAGCTTGACGATCTCCTCCTCGCGCGGGGTCAGGATGCTCTCCGGAATCGCCTCTCCCAGCCTGTCGCGCTGCAGGTAGTGCCGGATCAGGGCGGTGACGGCGCCCGGATACAGGAACGGCTCGCCTCGCATCGCCGCCCTGCACGCCTCCAGCAGGTCACGGTCGGCCACCGACTTCAGCACGTACCCCGAGGCCCCCGCCTTGAGCGCCTCGAAGAAGTACTGCTCGTTGTCGTACATCGACAGGATCAGCAGCCGGATGCCGGGCGCGCGCCGTGAGATCTCGCGGGCCGCCTGCAGGCCGGTCATCCGCGGCATCGCGATGTCGAGGATCGCCAGGTCGACCGCCTCAGGTACGGCCGCCTCCACCGCCTCGGCGCCGTTGGCCGCCTCGGCCACCACGGTGAGGTCGGGCTCGGCGTCCAGAATCAGCCGCAGCCCGCGGCGGACCAGGGCGTGGTCGTCGGCCAGCAGGATCCTGGTGGGGTTCATCGGCTTCCTTGTTTGTTCTCGGCCGGCACGGTGAGCCGGACGTCGGTGCCGCCGCCCTGGGGAGAGGTCACGGTCAGGCGGGCGCCGATGAGCATGGCGCGCTCGCGCATCCCGCGGATCCCCGCCCCGTCCTGGCGCACGCCACCGCGGCCGTTGTCGGTGATGCGCAACTCCAGGCCGCCGGGCCCCGCGGTCAGGGACAGTTCGACTCGGGAGGCGCAGGCGTGCCTGGCCGCGTTGGTCAGGCCCTCCTGGGCTATGCGGTAAATGACCAGTTCGACGTCCTCGCTCAGTGAGGGCAGTTCTGGATCGACCCTGCGGGTCACGGGAACGCCGCTGCTCTGGGAGAAGTCGCTGCTCAGCGCGTTGAGGGCGCTCTGCAGGCCGAGATCCTCCAGCACGCCGGGGCGCAGGCGGCGGGCGACCTGCCCCACCTCGTCCAGGCTGGCGCGGACGCTCTCCTGCACCCCGCGCAGCTCCTCGCGCAGATCGTCGGGTGCACGGTCGGCGGCGTGTTTGAGGCTCAGCAGGACCACGGTGAGGCTCTGGCCGATCTCGTCGTGCAGCTCGCGGGCGATGCGCCGTCGCTCGCCCTCCTGCGCGGCCAGGGCGTGGGCGCTGCTGGCGCTGTGCTCGGCCTCCAGCCGGTCCAGCATCGCGTTGAACGTGTCGATCAGGTGGGTCAGATCGCCGTTGCCGTCGCTGGGCAGCCGGTCCAGCGGATGCAGCAGATTCACCCGCTGCATCAGGGCCGTGAGCGCCTCGAGCGGGGCCAGGCTGGTGCGCAGAAGCAGCGCGTTGGCGGCCAGTATCAGCGCCAGGCCGACCGTCAGCACCGGGATCTCGGTCAGCAGCACCGGCGAGGACACGGTGGCAGGAGAGAGCGCGAGCACCAGCGTGCCGACCGTGAAGACCAGTCCGTTGATCACGAACAGGCGTTTGAACAGGATGCGCGCCGGGCTGCGCGTTCCTGCCACCTTTTCGGGGCGCTCGCTCATCTCATCAGCCTCCCGGCCGCCGAACGGCTTGTCCATGGGGGGCGTCTCCCATCTTCTCGTGCCGCCTCTGCACGTTCCACCCCTGATCAGATGGGTGCTGGCCCTGATGGTGACAGAGCCGCGACACCGATGGGATGGAGGGGCGGCGGACACCAACAGGCAGGAGAGGCGATGAGTACCAACGATGTCGGCATCCTCTGGTTGGAAGCCGCCACCCGTGACGGTGTCACGATAACCGTCAACGCGGTCGCCCGGGCTCTGGTCACCGACCCCGCGGCGTGCGCCTCCTATCCGGGTTCGCCGGGCGCCGCCATGCTGGCCGCAGCCGAAGCCGAGATCCGCCGGTACGTCGGGGAGCGCGATCTGTCGCGGCTGTCCCGGTGTGTCGATCTCGCCGGCGACGCCTATGACGGGACCTGCCACTGGGGCGTCGAGGTGACGCTCGTGGCACTCGCCCGTGTCGAGGTGCGACTCCAGGAGGACCTGATCCGCTGGGCGGAACGACTCGCCTCGTGACCGCGGCTTCGAGTGGAAGGGAGTGACCACCGATATGAACATCACACGTACGACTGTGCCCGGTGAAGGGGTCCTGTTCCACTTCGTCACCCGAGACGGCCAGAACCTGGCGGTCATGGTGGACAGGAACGGATCCCGGCGGATCTTGGTGTACGGCGGGGGTGATGAGCCCTCGCAGGCCATCCACCTGGCGCAGGACGAGGCCGACCAGATCGCCCAGGTCCTGCACAGCCGGTCGGTGGACGACAGGCTGGCCATTCTCGAACAGCGGATGGCCGAGATCGCAGGAGGGACACCGTGAGCACACCGCCCGCGGTGCGCCATCTCACCCGACAGGAAGGTGCCATGCAAGCGCGCGACATCGCGGTGAGCCTTCCGACGGTCACCACGAGTGACTCCGTCGCGAAGGCCGTACGGGTCATGGTGATCGGCCGCCTGCCCGGACTCATCATCGTGGACGACCGCTCGCGGCCCAAGCTGGTACTTCCGGGCACCCAGGTGCTGAGGCTGGCCGTGCCCGGTTCCTACCAGGAGGATCCCGCGCTGGCCAGGACCATCGACGAGGCCTACGCGGACCAGTTCTGGCAGGACCTGGGCAATCGCACGGTCGGTGACTGCCTGCCGCGCGAGCACGCCAGGCCGGTGACCGTCCCGGTGGACGCGAACCTGCTCGAGGTGGCCGCGCTGATGGCCAGGATACGCAGTCCGATCGTGGCAGTGGTGGAACGTGACGGCTCGCTGGCCGGGGCGATCACCCTGGAGCGGCTCCTCACCAGCCTGGCCGTCTTCGGCCTCGGTGAGTCTTGAGCGCGCTGCTCGCCCTAGGGATCTTCCTCGTCGCGTTCTTCTTCATCGCCACCGAAAAGGTGAACAAGGTCAAGGTGGTCCTTGTCGCCGCGGGCGCGATGGCGGTTCTGGGGCTGATACCGGGCTCCGAGGTGTTCTTCTCCGAGCACGAGGGCATCGACTGGAATGTCATCTTCCTGCTACTCGGGATGATGATCATCGTAGGGATCATCAAGCAGACAGGGATCTTCGACTACCTGGCCATCTGGGCGGCGAAACGTTCCAAAGGCGATCCCTACCGGCTCATGGTCATGCTGATGGTGATCACCGCCATCGCCTCGCCCTTCCTCGACAACGTCACCACGATCATGCTGGTGGCGCCGGTCACGGTGGTCGTGTGCGACCGGCTGCGGATTCCGGCCCAGCCGTACCTGATCGCGGAGGTGCTGGCCTCCAACATCGGCGGTGCGGCGACCCTCATCGGAGACCCGCCCAACATCATCATCGGCAGCAGGGCGGGACTGACGTTCAACGACTTCCTGGTGCACATGGCGCCCGTCGTGGTCGTCGTCTTCGTCGCCTTCGTGCTGCTGACCAAGGTGCTGTTCAGAGGGTCCTTCCAGTACAACCCCGAGCACGTCGCCGCGGTGATGGCACTGCAGGAGCGGCGGGCGATCACCGATCCCAAGCTGCTCGTGCGCTGCCTGGCGGTGCTCGCCGCGGTGGTGGTGGGGTTCGGGCTGCACGCGGTGCTGCACATCGAGCCGTCCATCGTGGCGCTCGTGGGAGCGGGAGTGATGCTCCTGCTGTCGCGGGTCTCGGTCTCCGAGGTGTTGTCGGAAGTCGAGTGGCCGACGCTGGTGTTCTTCATCGGGTTGTTCGTGATGGTCGCGGGGCTGGTCGAGACCGGCGTGATCGCGACGGTGGGCACGTGGGCGATCGAGGCGGTCGGCGACGACTACTTCCTCGCGGCGACGTCGCTGCTGTTCGGTTCCAGCGTGCTGGGCGCGTTCTTCGACAACATCCCGTATGTCGCGACGATGGCACCGATCGTCGAGGGGATCGTGGCGCAGGCTCCCGACGCGGCGACCGGACAGGCGCTGTGGTGGGCGTTCGCGCTGGGTGCCGACTTCGGCGGCAACGGTACGGCGGTGGCTGCCAGCGCGAACGTGGTCGCGATCGGGATCGCGGCGCGGACGGGCCACCCGATCAGTTTCTGGCAGTTCACCAAGTACGGAATCGTGGTGACGGTGCTGAGCACGCTCATGGCCTGGGCGTACGTCTGGCTGCGTTACTTCATGTGACATCCTCCCCCTCCCACGGGAGGGGGATTTCAGTCGAGCAGGCGTACACCACTCGCGGACTCGCCCGGCGGCTGCGTGGTCGAGCCCTTGTCGGCGGTGGTCACCATGACCTTGACGTTGCCCTCGGAGTCGGTGATGGGCACCGTGATGGGCTTGCCGGGCCGCAAGCATCGTCCGATGCGTCGAACGAGACCACAGAGGTCGGGGCGGCC
>NZ_JBEXUE010000497.1:0-7322 GCF_040614275.1 Streptosporangium sp. NPDC006013 | reverse complement strand
ACATCGCGCATCTCATGGGAGAGGCGCCATGTTAGCGCTACCAAATTGCGGTGCGACCTCCCTTCGACATCCCGGCATCTCGGGTGGTGATGGCGGTGAGTAAATACAGCAGGACCGGATGTCGTCAAGAGGTAGGGGTCCTCTGTGCTCGGCGTTGCCGAGAAGGCGCCGCTGCCTGTGGATCCCCACCCCCAGTCCGCAACTTGCGGATCTGAGGTGAAATTTTCAAGACGTGGCCGCCAGCTAGTTTCTCCTCTTTGCTCTGCGGAGATGGTCTCGCCATAGCTGTATTGGGCTCATGGTAAGGGCGTCGATGTTGGAATGATGGGGCCGAAAATTTCGCTCAAGCATTGACATGTTTCGGATAGGTTTCCACAATGAGTCTCCGAAGCGGTCGGCCCTGCCTGATGTGGTGATCGAGTGAGGGCCGCCGGTCATGACGCCATCGTGGTGTGCCCCCGGTCCGGGGGGCGGCGTCGTTCGCCGGGTTCCCGTGTATCCCTCTTTCCGTGATTTCAGTATGGAGTCAGGCATGGGTATGAAGGCTTCACCCTTATCTGCGCGCCGAGGTTTCGGTGCCCTCAGCAGGGTCATCAGTGCCGGCGCCGTGGGTGTCGTAGGTGCGGCGCTAATGGTGTCGGTTCCCGCGGATGCGGCCGCCAGCACGCTGGCCGCCGCTGCTCAGCAGAGCGGTCGCTACTTCGGCACCGCTATCGCCGCGGGCAAACTGGGCGACCAGACGTACACCACGATCGCGAACCGCGAGTTCGACATGATCACCGCCGAGAACGAGATGAAGATCGACGCCACGGAACCCAACCGTGGGCAGTTCAGCTTCAGCAACGGTGACCGCATCTACAACTGGGCGGTGCAGAACGGCAAGCGGGTACGGGGCCACACGCTGGCCTGGCACTCCCAGCAGCCGGGCTGGATGCAGTCCCTGTCCGGTAGCAGCCTCCGCCAGGCGATGATCGACCACATCAACGGCGTGATGGGCCACTATCGAGGCAAGATCTACGCCTGGGACGTCGTCAACGAGGCCTACGCCGACGGCAACTCCGGTGGCCGGCGTGACTCCAACCTCCAGCGAACCGGGAACGACTGGATCGAGGTGGCCTTCCGCACCGCACGGGCCGCCGACCCGTCCGCGAAGCTCTGCTACAACGACTACAACATCGACAACTGGAGCTGGGCCAAGACGCAGGGCGTCTACAACATGGTCCGCGACTTCAAGCAGCGCGGCGTGCCGATCGACTGCGTCGGCCTGCAGTCGCACTTCAACAGCAACAGCCCGTACAACAGCAACTACCGCACGACCATCCAGAGCTTCGCGGCGCTGGGAGTCGACGTGCAGATCACCGAGCTGGACATCCAGGGCGGCTCGGCCACCACTTACGCCAACGTGGTCAACGACTGCCTAGCCGTGCCGCGCTGCACTGGCATCACGGTGTGGGGGGTCCGGGACAGCGACTCCTGGCTGGGCGCGAACACCAGTCCGCTGCTCTTCGACGGCAACGGCAACAAGAAGGCCGCCTACAACTCCGTCCTGAACGCGCTCAACAACGCGACCCCCAACCCCTCACCCTCGCCGAGCCCGACCACCTCGCCCAGCCCGACGACGCCCCCAGGTGGCGCGGGACAGATCCGGGGCGTGGCATCCGGTCGTTGTGTGGACGTCCCGAACTCCACGACCACCGACGGCACCCAGCTCCAGTTGTGGGACTGCCACTCCGGCTCCAACCAGCAGTGGACCTACACGTCCGCCCAGGAGTTCCGCGTTCTCGGCAACAAGTGCCTGGACGCCGCGGGCACCGGTAACGGTGCCAAGGTGCAGATCTACTCCTGTTGGGGCGGCGACAACCAGAAGTGGCGTATCAACTCGGACGGCTCGATCGTGAACGTCCAGTCGGGTCTGTGCCTCGACGCCGCCAACTCCGGCACCGGCAACGGGACTCTGCTCCAGAGCTACTCCTGCTGGGGCGGCAACAACCAGAAGTGGACCCGGAGCGGATCGTGAGACGGCACCTGTCGGTGCCGACCGGGATCGGGGCGGTGGTCGCTGCCGTGATCGCCGTCCTGGCCGGGCTTCTGGCTCAAACGCCCACAGCGAGGGCGGCCACGTTGACTCAGATCGGCAACTTCGGGGCGAACCCCGGCAACATCCAGATGCACCTCTACGTGCCTGACAACGTGGCTCCACGCCCCGGAATCCTGGTGGCGATGCACGGCTGCAACGGCCGGGCGACCGACTTCCACCAGCAGACGGAGTTCAGGACCCTGGCCGACCGGTATGGCTTCATCGTCATCTACCCGCAGGCCAACAAGAGCGCCAACGGCCTGTCGAACTGCTTCGACGTGTGGTCGAACGAAGCGCTCCGGCACGGGGGCGGCAGCGACCCCGTCTCGATCGTGTCGATGGTGAGCTACGTCGTGCAGCGGCATAACGGCGATCCCTCGCGGGTGTTCGCCACCGGCTTCTCCTCCGGCGCGATGGAGACGATCAACCTGCTCGCCACCTACCCCGATGTGTTCAAGGCGGGTGCTCCCTTCGCCGGCGTGCCCTTCGGCTGCCTCGGCCCGCCCGGTTGCAACGACCGGACACCGCAGCAGTGGGGCGACGTGGTCCGCAACGCCTACCCGGGCTACACCGGTCCCCGGCCCCGGCTGATGGCCTGGCACGGTACCGCGGACGACGTGCTGAATTTCAGCATGTTGCAGAAGGAGGTCGACCAGTGGACCAACGTGCACGGGGTGAGCCAGACGCCCACCTCGATGTCCAGCCCGCAATCGGGCTGGACGCGGCGGGTCTATGGGTCCGGCCAGGTCGAGGCGTACACGATCAACGGGGCGGGGCACAATCTGCCGCACTCCGGGATGGCCATCCACGCCATCCGATTCTTCGGCCTCGACAGCGACATCCCCACTCCGACGCCCACCCCCACACTGACCCCCACCCCAGGTGGTAACGGGCAGATCAGGGGCGTCGCGTCCGGGCGCTGCGTGGACGTGCCGAACTCCAGCACCACTGACGGCACGCAGCTCCAGCTCTGGGACTGCCACGGCGGCACCAACCAGAGGTGGACGCTCACCTCCGCGCAGGAGTTGCGGGTCCTTGGCAACAAGTGCCTGGACGCGGCCGGGACGGGCAACGGGGACAGGATCCAGCTCTACTCCTGCTGGGGCGGGGCCAACCAGAAGTGGCGCGTCAACTCCGACGGCTCGATCGTCGGCGTCCAGTCGGGGCTGTGCCTGGATGCGGCCGGGGCGGGCAACGGTACCCGCCTCCAGCTCTACTCCTGCCACGGTGGCACCAACCAGAGATGGAACTGGGGCGGCAACGCCTGAGAATCGCGCTCAGCGGCCCTACTGCGCGATCGAGAGAGGACTCCCGCCAGCGCGGCATGTCCGCTGGAAGAAGGACAAGCACCACCTGGTCTGGGGTGATCACCGAGAATCTCCCCAGACCAGGGAGGAGCGCGTGTCTGGTACGCCTAACGGGTGCAAGGCTCGCGTGCAGGCAGTGAGGCCCTCCAGCGGACTACATTCCCTCGCCCGGCGCGAGCAACTGCGCCTCCGGGCGCATCAGCAAGACGCCCCAGCGATGGGAGACCTGGTTCGTGCCGCCTACCCCGGATACAGCGACCCCGGCCCCGAGTTCAGCTCTGGCATGGCACCACGGCCAACCTCGTCTACTACGCCACCCACCAGCAGGCGATCGACCAGTGGACCAACGTGTGCGGCCTGAGCCAGACGCTCACCGGTACAGACACGCCGCAACCGAACTGGAACCGACGCCGCTACGCCGACGGTTTCGGCACGGTCCGGGTCGAGGCGTACAACATCCAGGGCGCCGGCCACAGCCTCCCCATGAGCGGGATGGCCGCCGCGATCCAGTTCTTCGGCCTCACCAACGGACCGAGGAACTGGGGAAGAACCGCAAGGGGCTCCGCCCCTGCACCCCCGGTCCTCTTCGAAGATGGGCCGGAAGGGTGCGGGACGGCATGATCTAGATGATCACTACCGTCATCCAATCTGGAGGCTCGGCCGAGGTGACACGTCGCCATGTTTCCGTAGTCTGCGACGGCTTTTGTTGATAGGCATTTCGAAGGGCTGATGCGCCTGCGTTGATGAGATCGGCAAGCTCCATTTCTACCGCGATACTGAGCCCTCGCAGGATCAACCAGATCGCCTCATCTGTGATTGCAGTTTCGATCAGCATCAAGCCATGGACCAGGCTGCTTTTGGCCAGATCGGGCAGGTAGGCGTCCGGATTCGCTTCGGCCAACCGCTCACGTATCTCGATGGCGCGCTGAACCGCGGCCAGGCCCTCCTCCTGACGCCCCACCTCACCCAGATCAGGCGACGAGCTGAGCGCCTCTTCGGCTACCCCTCGGTCTTGCGTGCGGTGAGCAGCAGGTACTCCCAGGCCATGGAGGTGGTGCCGGTGTCGTGAGTGTGGCGATGGGCGAGGGTGGCCAGGTCATGGTCCAGAGCGGTGACACGATCGGGATCGTTCGCGATGGCGCGGTAGGCGGCGACGGTCGGGCCGTAGTTGGATTTGAAGTAGTCGCGGAATGCCTCGGGTGTCTTGAACCTGTCGATCTGCACGGTCCGCCGATCGGCCGTGACATCGGTGATCTGGTCGCCGAAGAGCGCGCGGACGTGTTCCGGGCGCCCCCACAGGGGCGGCGGCTGTATGCCGGGCGGCGGCGGGGACGCGTAGGGCTTCATCGTCGCGAACATCTGGCCGATGAACCCCTCCGGCGTCCAGTTGAGCAGGCCGATTGTGCCGCCTGGGCGGCAGACGCGGAGCATCTCGTCAGCGGCGGCCTGGTGGTGCGGGGCGAACATGATCCCGACGCAGGAGAGCACGGTGTCGAACTCACAGTCGGCGAACGGCAGCGCCTCGGCGTCGGCCTGGCGCCACTCCAGCTCCACGCCGTGCCCAGCCGATGATCGGCGTCCGGCCTCCAGCAGTTCCGGCGTCAGGTCGCAGGCGACGACCTCCGCGCCGGCCAGAGCCGCCGGGATCGCGGCGTTACCCGTTCCGGCCGCGATGTCCAGCACTCGGTCGCCGGGCTGTACGCCGCATGCCTGCACCAGGGTCGCGCCCAGGTTAGGGATGATCTCTGAGGCCACGGCCGGGTAGTCACCCAGCGCCCACATCGCCCGGTGCCTGGTCTTCAAAGCGCGGTCGGTCTCCGCCGCGCTGATCAAATTACTCATGAAACGAGACTAGGTTCCGACGAAATCGCCTCCTAGTACAACATCTGTACTGGAAGGCGCCGGGGGCGGGGCTTACGCTGCAATCCATGGGATCCTCCTATTACCAGTTCTGCCCCGTCGCAAAGGCGATGGAGATGCTCGACGAGCGCTGGACGCTGCTCGTCGTGCGGGAACTGCTGTCTGGGAGCCAGCATTTCAACGAGCTGCGCCGTGGTGTGCCGAGAATGTCCCCCTCGCTGCTGTCCAAGCGGATGCAGCAACTGGTGCGCGCCGGCATCGTGGAGAGAACGGCGGATGACAACGAGGTACGGTACGTCCTTACCCCGGCCGGTGAGGAGCTGCGGCCGGTCGTCGAGGCGCTCGGCGTCTGGGGCACCCGCTGGATCGGCGATCTCGGCGATATGGACCTGGACCCGAAACTGCTGCTGTGGGACATGCACCGGCGCGTCGACCACGCCGTCATCCCGGTCGGCCGGACCGTGGTGCTGTTCAGCTTCCCGGACGTGCACCCGCGCGCCCGCGACTGGTGGCTGGTGATCACATCCGGCGAAGCCGACGTCTGTGACGTGGACCCCGGCTATACCGTGGCGGTCACGGTGACCGCTAGCCTGCGCCACATGGTCGCGGTCTGGCGCGGTGATCTCAGCTGGCGCGATGCCCTGCGTTCCGGCGTGGTCGACGTGCATGGCCCCGAGGCGTTCCGTCGGCAACTTCCTCGTTGGTTCACACTCTCGGAGTTCGCCTCAGTGCCTCGACCCGC
This sequence comes from Streptosporangium sp. NPDC006013, assembly GCF_040614275.1. NCBI lineage: Bacteria > Bacillati > Actinomycetota > Actinomycetes > Streptosporangiales > Streptosporangiaceae > Streptosporangium > Streptosporangium sp. NPDC006013. The sequence continues at coordinate 1,336 of NZ_JBEXUE010000497.1, read as the reverse complement.
CTGATCGAAGCGGGGCTCAAACACCCCCGCGGACGAGTGACGCGCCCAGCACTCCGCTCTCCTCCCCCAGACGCTCCTCGGCGCCCTCGCCTATGCCGCGGCCACGGTGCTGCTGATCAGGGGCGACCGGGCCGAGCGGGGGTGATGACGCCGGCCGGTCGTACCGGCAGGACGCGAGCCGGTTCCGCCGACGGTCACGAACTCGGGGGAATGTCCACCTGATCCCCAGCGGAAGCGCACGCGTCTTGTCAGATGGCTCCGCGGAAGAAATCGCCCAGCGCGGGGGCCAGCACGTCGTCGGACACGCCGTGCCACTCGCCCTTGAGGGTCAGGTGACGGCCCTGGGGAAGGGCCGTCGCCGCGTCCGCGGCCCAGCCACGCAGGCGGTCGTCGCTGGACTCGCTGTTGACGACCAAGGCCGGCACGGTGACGGACCGGAGGGTGTCGTGGGAGACGGCCGTGGTTATCCGGCTGTCGTAGGCGAGCGTGTGCGCGATGCCTTCCAGCAGCGGGAAAAAGGGGGCCTGGCGCATCTCCGCGGTTATCTCGGCGGGGACACCGATGCCGGTATGGAAGTGCTCGACCGCATCGGCCCGGCGATCTGCGGCGACGAGCTCGTCGATCTCGGCTGCGAGGTCGTCCTCCCGCGGCAGGTCGAGGACGATCGGTGGTTCGAGGAGTGAGAGCATCGAGATCGGCAGCCCGGCCGCCGCCCCGAGCAGGGCCAGGACCGCGCCGGAGGAGAACCCGTGGACGAACGCCGGTCCTCCGCCCGCCTCGATCACGGCCGCGAGGTCCTCCACCTCCCGTTCCACCGCGTACGGCGGGGTGTCGCCACTCTCGCCGCGTCCGCGCCTGTCGTAGGTCACGACGGTGAACCTGTCGGCAAGGTGTTCAGCGAGAGAGCTCATGGGCCCAAACCTGCGGAACCCGCCTGCCGCGTCGACCAGTACGAGCGTCGGCCCTGTTCCCGCCTGCTCGAACCCGATCCGCGTGCCGTCGCGTGACGTCACCGTGGCCATGGCGATCCCTTCGTTCGGGGGCCTCCGACGCTACAGAGCACCACCGACAAATCCGTGGACCCGATGTCCCGTACGCGACAGCTCTGAGGCCCGGTCCTTTCGAATGTCGAAGTCCATCGCATCTCCTCAACCGGGACGTCGCGACGACCAGCGGAACGGAAGGCCGTAGGGGCGCTGGGTGGGCTGCCGTGCCCGAGTGACATCGGGCACGGCAGCCCACCCTTCCTTTGAATCGCTGTCACCCGGCCCGGTGACGGTGCGACCTGGCACCACACGGGTTCCAGGAGGTCGTGCCCCTGCTGAGCAGGGGCACG
>NZ_JBEXUE010000496.1:0-7327 GCF_040614275.1 Streptosporangium sp. NPDC006013 | reverse complement strand
GCGGCCCACCGGCGCCGCGGGCACGATCCGGTGGCCAGGCTCGCGGAGCTGGCGGCCGGTTGCCTCCGCCAGGCCGGCTGGCCCGCGACCGTGGCGAGGGTGCTCGTCCAGCGGCGGCGTGTCGCCGACCAGGCGGGGCTGAGTTCGCTCCAGCGGGCTGCGAATCTGTCCGCGGCCTTCTCTGTCACAGTCGGCCGCAACGCGCCTGTGCCGCGCTCCTGGGGTGGCACAGAGGCGATTGTGCTGGTCGACGACATCGTCACCACCGGAGCGACGCTCGCGGAGGCGGCGAGGGCGATGCGCGAGGTCGGCGTGACGCCGTCCTTCGCCGCCACGGTCGCCGCGACACGCCGGAGAGTCCGAACCGGCGAACGTGACGGAGGGTAAAGAGCGGTTCGACGTCCCAGCTCACTCCAGCGCCACACCTCACTGTCTCGATCGTGCCCTCTGGGCTGCTCAACGGTGGCGAGCGGCCCTCGCCTCCGGCACCGCCCACCCGTGGGGACAGGGTCTCCGATGATCGGCCGCCAGGCTGTGAACCACACAAAGTGATCCTTGACCCGATCGCCAAGCTGACATTCGGCCGGGATGCGGATAGCGTCTGAGCCATGGCACCCGCTCGGGTCCGTGGTTGCGCCGGACCGACCTCCGACAGGAGGCCGGCACGGCTAGCCGATGCCAGCCGCAGGCCAAACGGTCCACGTAAGACGACTTTTCGTCGATCGATCACGGTGCGGCTTAGAGGTAAGTCCTGCCTTCCCGGGGAGCCAGATGTTCCTCGCCAGAAGAGAAGGGCATGTAGTGGCAAAGAGCTGCGAAACCCTCAGCAGGCGGATGTGGGGACGAAGACCAGGTCGGCCGAGCGGGTGCCGCAGTACCACCGTCGAGATTCGAAGGGGGGCCGTGCATGGAGATCATCGTCAAGGGTCGGCACACCGGAGTGAGTGACCGATTCCGTGACCACGTGAACACCAAGCTGGCCAGGATCGAGCGTTTGGACCACAAGCTCATTCGCGTTGACGTGGAGGTGTCCAAGGAACGTAATCCCCGTATCGTCGATCAGCGAGAGCGCGTCGAGCTCACCATTCATTCACGTGGTCCAGCGGTCCGGGCGGAGGCCTCGGCCGACGACCGTTTCGCCGCCCTTGACATCGCACTCGGCAAGCTCGAAGGACGGCTGCGGCGCCTCGCCGACCGGAGAAAGATCCACCACGGCAACCACTGCCCCCCCTCGGTCGCCGAGCTGACGGCCACCGCGCTCGCGGAGACGTTCGAGAGCGCCCCGGACCGGTCGCTCACCGAGCAGGCCGAGGCCGACCTTTCCGAGGACAAGACCATCATCCCGATCCAGATGGACGGAGACGGGCCGTTGATGGTCAGGGAGAAGTTCCACAAGGCCGATCCCATCACGATCGACCAGGCACTTCTCGAGATGGAATTGGTGGGGCACGACTTCTACCTATTCCGTGACAAGGAGAGCGGGCAGCCGAGCGTCGTATACCTGCGTCAGGGGTACAACTACGGCGTGCTGCGGCTCGTCGAGCCCTGACGGACGCGCTCGAAGATCCTCTCCGACCAACCGAGGACCATGAAACCCGTGTAATCATGGCGGTCCACCGGCTCTGGCCCCCCGAGGAGGAGGCGTGACGGAACCCGACGACGCAACCAGCTCGACCGGACGCGGCGAACCGATCCGCGTGCTGATCGTTGACGATCACGCGCTGATCCGCCGCAGTCTGGAGATGGCGCTGGCCGCGGAGACGGACATCGAGGTTGTCGGCGAGGCGAGCGACGGGCAAGAGGCGGTCGAGCTCGCCGACCGCCTCACGCCGGATGTCATGCTCATGGACGTCCGGATGCCACGGAGAAACGGTATCGAGGCCACTCGTGAGATCAAGGCCTCGGTGCCGAGCACGCGGATCATCATGTTGACCGTGAGTGACGAGGAAGAAGATCTTTTCGAGGCGATCAAGGCGGGTGCCACCGGCTACCTGCTGAAGAACGTCCAGCTCGACGAGGTGCCGGAGGCCGTACGCGGTGTCCACGAAGGACAGTCGCTGATCAATCCGGCGATGGCCGCCAAACTCATCAGCGAGTTCGCCAGTATGAGTCGCAAGGAGGCCGAGCGGCCCCCACAACTCCCCGTCCCGCGCCTGACCGATCGGGAGATGGAGGTGCTCCGCCTGGTCGCGAAGGGGATGAACAACCGCGAGATCGCCAAGCAGCTGTTCATCTCCGAGAACACAGTGAAGAACCACGTCAGGAACATCCTGGACAAGCTCCAGCTCCACTCCCGGATGGAGGCGGTGGTCTACGCGGTCCGCGAGCGGATGCTTGAGATCACCTGACCCACCCCCGGTGCGGTGACCGCGGGACGGTGCAGGACACCGCGGGAGCCGGGGAGCCCGTCCCCGAGGCGATGAAGCCGAAGGTCGCGGTCGCGCCCGCGGCCAGGGAGCCGTTCCAGGCGGCGTTCCGTGCCGAGACCGAGGCCCCCGACTGGGTGACCGTCGCGTTCCAGGCCTGGCTGATCTGCCGGCCGGTGAACGTCCAGTTCGCCGTCCAGCCGGTGATGGCCGCCGCACCGGTGTTCTTGACGGTCACCTCGCCCTGGAAGCCGCCCGGCCACTGGTTGGTGGTCTGGTAGGTGGCCGTGCAGCCGCCGCTCGGCGGAGGTGTGATGGTCGGCGTCGGGGTGGGGGTGATCGTCGGGAGCGGTCCCGAGCCGAGCAGGGCGGTCAGAGCGGGGAACCACCGGTCCGACATCTTCTGGTCGCCCGAGGCGTTGGGGTGCACGCCGTCGTAGGTGTCGGTCGCGGTGCTGAAGCCCGTCCACTGGTCGACCACGACTATCGGTGACTGAGCGGTGGTCTTGCCCGCGGCCCAGCCGGGAATCGCCGCGTTGAGCGCGGAGACCCGCTGCGCGCACTCACCGCACGTGCTCGGGTTCATCGGGATGATCTGGGCGACGAGGATCTTCATGTTGGGGTTGCTCGCCCGCATCTGGTCCACCAGCTTGCCGTACGCGGCCAGGATGGTGGCGGTCGCGCGGTTGCTCCAGGCGTCGTTGGTGCCGAAGTGCATCATCACGATGTCGGGTGTGGTCGCCGAGAGCCAGCCGGGGAGCTGGTTCTGGTCGGCGACGTTGGTGACCAGCGCCCCGCCGTGCCCCTCGTTGTCCCCGTCGTGCGCGACGCCACAGCCCTGCGGTGGCAGGGTGCCGACGAAGTCGATGTTGGTGTGACCGGCGTTCACGAGCCGGTTCCACAGGAGGGCCCGCCAGCATCCGGGGGAACCGGTGATGGAGTCTCCGAGTGCCATGATCCTGGTGGCCGCCGCCTGCGCGGGCATCGCCGTGGCCGCCAGGAGGAGGCCCAGGGTCGCGACCGCGGTCACCGCGGCCGTCAGAACCGCCAGGATCGCGTCGCTTCCGCGCGTCTTTCGTCGCATTTTCCGCTCCTGCCTCGATGGGGCCCGATGCTAGGTGGCCCCGGGCGGGAGCGGGAAGCCGGCCGCCCGCCGAGAGCGCCCTGACCTGCTGCGACGCCTGCGGCGGGGGTGTAACTTTCAGCTGCCCGCCGCCCGGGCGGCCGGCCCTTCGGCGCTTTCGGGCCTGCGTCGTTCTCGTTCCTCCGCCGGGGATCAGGCATCCCCGGCGGAGGAGTGATCGCCCGGCTCGCGAGGGCGGCGCCGCGGAAGGGTAAACGGGGAATGAAGGAAAGCTACAAAATGTTCCACAGAAGTGGAGTTTATTGACGCAACCGTCAAGGTGAACGTAAGGTCCGGACAACACCTGGTACCCCCACATAGATGCCCTGACCTCGGAGAACACCCCACGGAGCGTTCATGAAGCGACTAGTAGCGGTAGCGGCCTCCCTCTGCCTCGCGGCCGTCACCGCGGCCTGCGGCGGCGCGGGCGGCGCAGACAGCTCCGCCTCCGTGGGGGGCGCCGTCTTCACCACGATCGACGCGCTCAAGCCGGGCATCGACGCGAACGCGCCGATCAACCCGTACAACCCCAAGGGCAACGCCTTCCGCGGGTACAACGCCGAGTGGCTCGGGTGGACCAAGAACCACCTGACCGACCCGAACCAGTTCTACCCGGGCGTCGCGAAGAGCTGGCAGATCGCCCCGGACCAGTCCTCGATCACCATCGAACTCCAGCCGGACGGCAGGTGGTCCGACGGCAGGCCGATCACCGCCGAGGACGTGAAGTTCTCCATCGGCCTGGCCTACACCCAGGGCGGAACCGCCTACGCCCTCGACCCCTCCGCGGCCGGGGCGGCCTCCGACATCAAGATTCTGGACGACAGGACGATCAGGATCGCCCAGAAGACGAAGAACCCGAGCTCCACCTTCGTCCGCAGCGTCATGGAGACCGTCATCGTTCCCAAGCACGTCTGGGGCGGCGTGCTGCCCGCCGACTTCTGGCAGAAGCTGAAGGTCGCGCAGAGCGACGCCCCCGGGGCCGAGGTGGCACGGGCCGGGATCACCAGCCTCGCGGAGAAGGTCATGACCTTCTCCCCGCCCAAGGACGTCTCCGCCGGGCCGTTCGTCCTGAAACGCGTCAATCCGGGTGAGGCGCTGCTGGTCAAGAACAAGTACTTCCACAACGCGGCCAACGTCGCCGCCGACCAGGTGCGCATCCTCAACTACACCGGCAACGAGCAGGTCTGGAACTACCTGGTCTCCGGCAGGCTGGACAGCGCGCCGTTCACCGCGGTCCCGGCCGCTGTGATGAAGCGCATCACCCAGACCCCGGGCAACGCCGTGGTCAGGGGGTACTCGCCGGTCAGCGAGGCGCTGGCGTTCAACCAGTCCAGGAAGCCCTACGACAACGTGCACGTCCGCCGGGCGCTGGCCTACCTGATCGACCGCGAGCAGGTCACCAAGGTCGCCTCCCCGGAGGGCGGCATCGCCTCTGTCGCCACCTCGGGCATGCACCAGGAGGCCGCGAAGGCATGGCTGGGCGACGGTGTCGCCGCCCTGGAGCCGTACCGGCACGATCCCGCCAGGGCCGAGCGGGAGCTGCGGGTCGCGGGCATGAAGAAGGTCGGCGGCAGGTGGACGATGCCGGACGGCAGCCCCTGGAAGATGACCATCAACGTGCCCGCGTCCTTCTCCGACTGGCTGGCCGGGGCCAAGGCGGTCACCAGCCAGCTCAACGACGCCGGGATCGACGCCGAGGTCGTCACCACCGCCGACTACCCGCTCTACCTGGAGGAGATGGCGGCCGGCAAGTACGACCTCGGCTTCTGGCTGGTGGCGCTCGGGCCCGCCCCGTACAACATCTACCAGCGCCTGTACGGGGCCCAGAACGGCTGGCAGCTTTTCGGCGGCAGGCTCACGCACGTCGCCCCCGGCACGAAGGGCAACTGGATGGGCGGTGCCGAGACCCTCGACGTCAACGGCGAGGGCATGATCAACCCCGGCGAGCTCGCGGTCAGGCTGAACTCCGCGCCCGAGGCGGAGCAGAAGAAGATCATCTCAACCCTGGCCAGGGCCGCCAACCAGGACCTTCCGGTGATCCAGCTGTGGGACTACGTCAACACGCAGGTCGTCAACACCACGCGTTTCAGCGGATTCCCCGGTCAGGACAGCGACACGCTGCGCCTCACCGCAGGCGTCTGGCTCCAACTCGGCATGCTCGAGAGGAAGTAGCCACATATGACGGTCATCGCACGCCGCCTCGCGGGCCATCTCGCCCGAGGGCTCGTCATGATCCTGGTGGTCACCACGATCAGCTTCGTGATCATCAGGAACATCCCCGGCGACCCCATGCAGGCCCGCTACGAGAAGCTGGTCGAGCAGGGCATGTCGCCCGACCAGGCCGAGCGTGCCACTGCGGTGCTGTACGGCTTCATGCCGAAGGGCACGATGTGGGAGCAGTACGTCGACTACATGAAGGGACTGCTCCACCTCGACCTCGGCCAGTCGGCGAGCGTCCCCGGCGCGGAGGTCACCAGCCTGCTCGCCTCGGCGGCCGCCTGGACGATCCTGCCGGTCCTCGTCGGCACCCTGCTCAGCTTCGCGGTCGGCATCATCATGGGCGTCTACGCGGCGATCAAGCGGTCCAGCAAGCTGGGCGACGTCCTGGCCGTCTCCGGCTCGCTCATGCACGGCCTGCCGCAGTACGTCCTCGCGCTGCTGCTGAGCGCGGTCTTCACGACCCTCCTGCCGATCTTCCCCGCGGGCGGCACGGCGGACGTCACGCTTGAGCCGGGCCTCAACGCCGCCTACATCGGCTCGCTGATCCAGTACGCCACGATGCCGGTCCTGACCTACGCGCTGGCCGGCTATGGAGGCTGGATCCTGGCGATGAAGTCGAGCGTGGTCACCGTGCTCGGCGACGACTTCATCCTGGCCGCCGAGCTGCGCGGCCTGAAGCGAGGCTTCATCTTCCGCTACGTGGCGCGCAACGCCATCCTGCCGCTCTTCACCACCCTGGCGCTCTCGCTGGGCCTGCTGTTCGGCGGCGCGATCTTCATCGAGCGGATCTTCACCTACCCGGGGCTGGGTCTGCTGCTGCTCAACAGCATCACCGACCGCGACTACACGCTGATGGGCGGGGCCTTCCTGCTGATCACCGTGGCGATCGTCATCGCCAACATCGTGGCCGACATGCTCTACACCGCGATCGACCCACGGGTCCGTTCCGGACAGGAGGCTTCATGAACCGGCGAATCACGACAGCCGACGGACACCGCGTCCAGGGCGGCCGGCCGGCGGGAGAGATCGCATGACCGCGCCGGTCATCACCAGGGGCGGCACCCGCGCGACGCTGCGGCGCAACTTCCGGCGCGGCGTCTGGCGGGTCCTGCGGCGCAAGCCCAGCCGGCTGGTGGGCGTGGTCATCCTGGGCGTGTTCGCGTTCATGGGTGTCTTCGGGCCACTGCTCTACCCCGAGCGGCTGCCGCGCGACGACAACGCGCTCTACGCCGCGCCCAGCTGGGCGCACCCCTTCGGCACCGACTTCGAGGGTACGGACGTGCTCGCCCTGGTGATCACCGGGGCCCGGTACGTCCTGCTGACCGCCCTGGTCACCGCCGTCATCACGGTCGCTCTGGGCACCGCGGTCGGGCTGTTCGCCGGGTTCAGGCGGGGGCGCTGGGACAGCGTGCTCATGCGGATCACCGACATGAAGCTGACCATCCCCGGTCTCCCGCTGCTGCTGGTGCTGTCGACGATCTGGAAGTTCACCGGCGCGATCGAGATGGGTCTGGTGCTCGGACTCCTCGGCTGGGGCGGGGTGGCGCGCGCCGTACGGGCGCAGACCCTCTCGCTGCGCGAGCGCGGCTTCGTCGAGGCGGCCAGGGGACTCGGCCTG
>NZ_JBEXUE010000495.1:0-7335 GCF_040614275.1 Streptosporangium sp. NPDC006013 | reverse complement strand
GCCGCCGCGATCAACATCGCGGTGCGCAGCCCGTCGGTCGTCGCGGCGCGCAGCGCTTGGCCGCCGAGTCCGTCCAGGCCCGCGTTGGCGACCGCCACCAGCAGCGCCAGGCCGACCGCGCCGCCGACCTGCTGGCTGGTGGAGGCGACGCCCGAGGCGATGCCCTGGTCTTCGGCGGCCACCCCGAGCGCGGCGGCGCCGAACATCAGGGTGTACCCGGCGCCCTGACCGACCCCGAGCACGACCAGGCCGGGGATCAGCGCGACGTACGAGGCACCGGTCGCCATCGTTGCGGCGACGATCACAGCGCCGAGGCCGCCCACCGTGAGCGCGGCGACCAGCACCGGCCGGATCCCGTGCCGGGTGGCCAGCCTGCCCGCGGTCTGCGAGCCGACCGCGATGGCGGCCATCGGCACCAGGAACGCCAGCCCGGTGGTCAGCGCGTCGTAGCCGTGCACGCCCTGGAAGTACACGGTCAGGAAGTACAGCAGGGTGCCGAAGGTGCCCATGTACAAGAACGTGACGACCGTCCCCATGCTCAGGTTGCGGTTGGTGAACAGGCGCAGCGGCAGCAGCGGGTCGGCGCTACGCCGTTCGACCACGACGAACACCGCGAACAGGACCGCGCCCGCGAGCGCGGTGGCCAGCACGGCGGGCGACAGCCATCCGGACTCCGGTCCCTGCACCAGGGCAAACACCACGGCCGTGATACCGATCGTCGAGGTCAGCGCCCCCGCGACGTCCATCGAGCGGCCGCCGGCACGCGGCGCGTCCGGTGCGATCAACACGAAGGCGAGCAGCGCGGCGGCACCGGCGAGGGGCACGTTGACGAAGAACACCGACTCCCAGCCGAACGCCTCCGTCAGCACGCCCCCGAGCAGTGAGCCGAGGATCATCCCACTGCCGCCCGCCGTGCCCCACACCGCGAACGCCCGGTTGCGCTCGCGTCCCTCGGCGAACTTCGTGGAGACCAGGGTGAGTGTCGCGGGGAACAGGAACGCGCCACCGACCCCCTGCGCGGCCCGGGCCGCGACCAGCACGGCGGCCGACTCGGCCAGACCGCCCAGCAGCGAGGAGACCGCGTACAGCACGAGCCCGACGGCGAACATCCGCCGCGGTCCGAGCAGATCACTCGCCCGCCCGCCGAGCAGCAGGAAGCCACCGAACGCGACGGCGTACGCGCTGATCACCCACTGCAGGTGCTGTGCGGAGAAGCCGAGGCCGGAGCCGATCTCCGGCAGCGCGACGTACACGATGTTGTAGTCGATCGAGATGATCAACTGGGCGAACGCCAGCAGCGCCAAGATCGCTCCCGGGCGGCGCCGCCGGGGCGCCTGGGGCATGGTCGAGGGCATGAGGAGACTGCTTTCCGGAGAAGGTACGGGGAGTGGTGCCGGGCCGGGCCGCTGGGACACGCGGCCCGGCTGCGGGTTCAGCGCTGGGCGAGCGCCTTGGCCCACACGGGGCTGTCGAAGTAGTGGTTGTCGTACTGCTGCGAGCTGTCGCGGATGTCCTGCACCGTGGCCTCGCCCCGGTAGACGCGCTCCAGCAGCCGGTAGTAGTCGAAGCGGTGCAGGCCGGGGGTGAAGACCACCAGCATCTCGGCCTCACTACCGGGAGCGGGCGCGAACGCGTGCGGCACGGTCGGCGGGACGGTGAGGAAATCGCCCTTGCCCAAGGTCACGATCTCCTCGTCCACCAGAATGCGCATCGCGCCGTCCAGGACGAAGAACATCTCGGTGGCCTTGGTGTGGAAGTGCGCGGGAGCGCCCGGCGACCCCTTCTGGAACGTGGCCTTGTTGGCGGTGAGCGCGCCGCCGGTCGCACCCGCGTCGGCCAGCAGCGTGATCAGACTTGTCGCGCCGTCCTGCAGGGACTCGGCGTCCGCGGCGCGGACCAAGACGGGGGCGGTCGGCTGGTTCGTAACAGCGTTCATGGGTTCTCCCGGGTGTCCGGCCCGGCTTCTCACCAGGCCCTTCTTGCTGACACCGACGAATCTACGGTGCACAAAGACCCATTACATGGTTCATTCAATGGCGACACCCATGGGTCAATTTCGCGTCCTTGGAGGGCGCTGAACGCGGCCACCACCACAGATATGCGGCGCTCCAAGCCCCGTGTCGCGGGTGGCGGGCGCGCGCTCGCCAGCTCGACCATCAGCCCACCTGGACGACGCCGTTACACCGCCAGGTCCAAGGCGGAGAAGTCGACCTCGGCCAGCACGGGGTTGAACGCGGCGGGCTTGTGCGCGAGCTCGTCAGTGGCGTAGGCCCCGAACCGGGTGATGTGGGAGCGCAGGTACGGCGACAGGGCGGCGAGCTGGTCGGCGGTGATGGGCCAGCCCTCGGCCACCAACTGCCGGACCACGTCCATGATGTCCAGGGCGGGGCCACGGTTGGAAGGAGGACGCCTAGATTCCTCAGAATGGCCCGCTACCTGCGGCTGCGGGACCTTCAGCGGGAGATCGAGGAGGGCCTGAACGTGATGGAGTCCTCTAACGGCGCGAACTCCGTGATCGCGTACGGCAAGGGTGGGGAGATCGCCTCGAACCGGCGTGACGAGCAGGAGATGTTCGTGCTGTGCCTGCGGATTCTGCAATCGGCCCTGGTGTACGTGAACACCCTGATGCTTCAGGACATCCTCGGCGAATCGGAGTGGGTGGACCTCCTCACGCCCGCCGACCGGCGCAGCCTTACCCCGCTGTTCTGGTCCCACGTCCGGCCCTACGGTGAGGTGAACCTCGACATGGGAGCCCGCCTCAACCTCGCCGCGACCTCCGTACCGGGCCCCCGGGCCCCCGCCGGCCAGACCACGCGATCCACCGTGGAGAACGTATGAGCCTGCGCCTGTACGGCACTGCGCGCGGGCTGCGCCGGCGTCTCGCATGGCGCGACCCCGACATGTGGCTGCCCCGGGCCCGTGCCTGGGCCACCGTGCTGACCCCGCCCGCGTGGTGGCGCCTGCCGGACGATGACCGAGAGGCCCGCCGGTCCGGGGTCGAACCCGCCTTCTGGACCAACCGCCAGGTCCGCCGGAGCGGTCTGTGCACGTCGTGCTGGATGCGCGAGAGCGAGCCCGACATCCTCATTCTGCGACGGTGGCCGGTGCTCGGCCGCCTGACACGCGGCCGCGGAATCAACGGTCAGCGCTGGAAGCGGTAGCGGATCTGGCTGTACGTCTCGCCCTTGCCGAAAGCGAATCCGACCTCCGGATCGATGCGGTACAGCAGAACGTTGCCGGAGCGGATGGTGTCACCGAGGCCATGCCAGGTGCCGTCCGGGCTCGTCAGGAGGTCGCCGTACTTGCACTCGTAGGCGTCGGCGGTGGTGCTGCGTTCAGCCGGGTCGCACACCAACTCGGCACGTCCCTCGATGGTGATGTCGATACCGTCGAGGACGTTCGTGCCGGTCGTCATGACGCAGTGGTCGTTGGCGTGGAGGTTACGCGTCTTGCGCTCTTGGTCGCCGGTAGCGAAGTACAGGGCGCCGCCGGTCCAGACGGCCAGCAACGGTGTCACGTGGGGCCGGCCGTCGGGGCGGACGGTGGACAGCCAGAACAGTCGCGCCTGCTCCAGCTCACGCAGTGCGATCGGCCAGGGGATCACGTCGGCGCCGGAGTCGCTGAAGGGGCCGATCTCGGCGACCGGGTCACAGTCGGACATGGAAGCTCCTCAATGGGTCAGGCGGGAATGCGGTCGGACACGATCTGGTCAACGGGAGGCGCCGCGGTCTCTTTGGTGACCGGTGCCGATCGCTTGCCGAGCATGGCCAGAGCGATGACCAGGCCCAGTGCCGCGACGAGGCCGACCACGCCGAACGCGGCCTGATGACCGGGAACCAGCGTCTGCGGCGCGGCGATCCCAGGCGTGGGTGCATGCGTGGCGACAACGCTGCCGGCGATGGCTACGCCGAGGGCGGTGCCAACCGCGAAGCAGGTATCGGCGAGTCCGGCGGCCAGACCGGAGTGCCGTTCGGCGACACCGGTGAACGCCGCGATCTGGGCACAGACGGTGGCGGTGCCCATGCCCGCCCCGAAGACCAACAGGGCAAAAGTCAGCAGTTCCGGTGAGCTGTGCTCGGACACCACCCGGGTGAGCAGCAGGCAGGCTCCACCGAGCAGGGCAGTGCCGACGGTCGCGACCGGACGCACGCCGATCCTGGTCACAACCCGCTGGCAGACCAGAGCACCGACGACGGCCGCCACGGTCATCACCCCGGCCGTGAGGCCGAACCGCACGGGCGACCAGCCGAGCACCGACTGCGCGTGGGCGGTGAGGATGATGAGCATGCCGTCGACCGCCATGCCCGTGACGAGAAGCAGGAGGTCGCCGCCGACCAGGGAACGCGACCGCAGGACCCCGAACGGCACCAGCGGCGCCTTGGACCGCCGTTCGATCACGACAAACAAGCCGGTCAGCGCCATCGCACCCGCCAGCGGCCCGAGGACCTGGTAGCTGAACCATCCAACGTCAGGGACGCCGGTGATGGCGTAGACGAACAGCACGAGAGCCGAAGTGACCGTCAGCGCCCCGGCCAGGTCGAAGGAGCGGACACGCACCTCGTTCCGGCTCTCGATCAGCATCACCGGCGCGAGGATCAGCACCACCACCCCGACCGGGACGTTGATCCAGAAGACCCACTGCCAGCCGAGCGTATCGGTGATCAGGCCGCCCAGCAGCAGCCCGGCGGTGGCACCGAACCCTCCGATCCCACCCCAGATTCCCAGTGCCCTGTTCCGCTCGCTGCCTTCGGCGAAGGCGTTCATCACCATGGACAAGGCTGCGGGGGCGATGATGGCGGCCGACACACCCTGCAAAGCGCGGGCTGCGACCAGGGCCTCGACCGTCGGGGCGAACCCGCATCCCAACGAGGCCAACACGCGCAGCGACATTCCGGCCAGGAAGACCCTGCGGCGGCCGAGCAGATCCGCGGCGCGGCCGCACAACAGCAGCAGGCCCGCAAAGGCCAGCGCGTAGGCCGTGACCGCCCACTGGACGGCGGTGCCGTGCGCCCGAAACTCCCGCTCGATGGCCGGCAGGGCGGTGAGCAGGCTGGTCCCGTCCAGGATGGTCATGAAGAACGCCGTGCCCAGTAACACCAGCACCCGCCACCTCAAGGCGGCCGCCCGCGGGCTCACTCATGCCCTCCCGCACCCAGCTCGACGCCCAGCGCGTCAAGCCAGTCGCCGGTGCCGTGCTTCCGCCAGGAGGGCTCCTCCCGGCCATCGAGGAAGGCGCCCTGCTCGGTGAGGACCAGCTGCGTGCCCCCATCGGCAGGGCAGAACGTCACGGTCGTCAGCGACGCCGTCGCTAGGTCGTCTCCCGCGTGCAACATGGAGGTGTAGACAATGCGCTCGTCTGGGACGATGTCGCGGTACAACGACTCAAACGTCATCGACAGGCCGCTGTCCGGGTGGCTGCGGTTGACCTCCCGGCCCCCGACCCGGAAGTCCAGTTCATGGTCCGCATCGGGGGTGGAGAACCAGCGGGCCTTCGCCTTCGGGTCGGCCCATGCCGCGAACACCCGGGCCGCCGTGGCCGGGTAGAGGCGTTCGAGGGTGAACGTGGCGTGCGTGACAGAACGGTCGATCATCACAAGCTCCCTTGCTCCGGTGTGCCGGGATCATCGAGCAGGTAGTCGCCGAGCCGGTCCAGGCGCCGTTCCCAGGACGTGCGCTGCTCGGCAAGCCAGTCCTCGGCCGTCCGCAGCACGTCCGGCTCGATGCGGCAGGTGCGGACGCGGCCGATCTTCTCGGATCTGACCAGCCCGCACGCTTCCAGCACCTGGATGTGCTGCATGACCGCCGGTAGCGACATCTCCAGTGGCCTGGCCAGTTCGCCGACCGACACCGGCCCGCGGATCAGGCGCTGCACCATCGCCCGGCGCGTTCCATCCGCCAGCGCCTGGAACACCCGGTCCAGCGATCCGCCATAGTTAGGCATGTCCTTAACTATGGGTCGGCACACATTTATAGTCAAGTACTTCCTTAACCAATGACCCGATCGTGGTGGTCCGATCTACTGGCGGGCTCGCGCATTCGGCCCTGTTCTCGTACAGCCACGGCGAACGGACATGCAGCACTGCGTGATGCTCGGAGCCGGCCCCGGCTCTCCTACCGCCGGGCCGAGGAGATCTTCGAGGAGAACACCCGGCTGCCGGCCAACCCGCTCGCCTCACCCGAGGACATCGAGGACCTGAACGGGTGGACGCTTCACCGGCTACGTCACAGTGCCCTGACACACGACGCCAAGGACGGCACCTCCACCCCGATGCTGCTGGCCCGCTCCCGTCACGCCTCCGTCCGCTCCCTGGAGCGGTACGCCCGCCCTGGCGTCGACTCGGTCGCCCGACACGTCGCCGAACACCACGGCCGGGCGGTGCGCCAGCGCCCGGGCGATCGCCACCCGCTGCTGCTGGCCGCCGGACATCTCGCTCGGGCGATGCCCTAGACGGTCGCCCAGCCCCAGCACCCGCACCAGATGCGCCATCCACTGCCGATCCACCCGAGGGCCGCCGATCCGCTCGCCCAGTGTGATGTTCTCCTCTGCGGTCAACGTCGGAATGAGGTTGAACGCCTGGAAGACGAACCCCAGCCGATCCCGCCGCAGCGTCGTCAACTGCCCGTCCGACAGCCGCGCCAGATCGGTTCCCCCGATCAGCACCGACCCCGACGTCGGCCGCTCCAGACCCGCCAGGCAATGCAGCAGCGTCGATTTCCCAGACCCCGACGGCCCCATGATCGAGGTGAACCGGCCCGCCTCGAACCCCACGGAAACCCGGTCCAGAGCCGTCACCAGCGAACTCTGGCGGCCGAACGTGCGCGTCAGATCGACCGCGTGGACAACAGGCGGCTGCCCGGCAGTACTCGGAACCTCACCCGAATGCGAAGACGAAAAAGACATGCCTCCATCACACGTCAGGTACCCCACGCGGCGCGATCAAGCCAGCAACCCTCTTCGAGGTAACCCAGGCGTTACCACCCAGGTCAGCGCGGAGCCATCCGTGGCCGACGCTCCCGGTGGCACTCACCGCTACTTGGCGGCTGGGGACGCGTCCGGGAGTAGAACGCTCAACACGCCGATGAGGAACGCCGACTCGTTGTCGCCGGTAGCTCAGACGACCGCCGACCATAACCGGGTGTGCCCGCAGGCCTCCAGTTATGACCTGTGCAAATCTCCCGGCGACACACACCTGAACGAAAAGTCACGGTAAGCCACTCAACTCTCCTCTGCTAACGGGACTTTTCGAGGCTGCTATATCTGTCAAGCGGCTGCCTGGAGGGATTCTGGTGTGCGTTCGAGGAGCTTGAACAGTTGCCGGGAGAGGGCTCGTTTGA
>NZ_JBEXUE010000494.1:0-7335 GCF_040614275.1 Streptosporangium sp. NPDC006013 | reverse complement strand
TTCCCATCTGCCCGCAGGCCGGGGCGCCTTTGGTGTCTTCTTGGCCGAAAGAGGTGGCTTCCACGATCTGGGTGACAAGGCACGCTGGAGAACGTGAAAGCCCGTGGTTCCCCTGCCAGGGCAGGGGAACCGCGGGCGGGATGATGCCGATCAGATGCAGTGCACCGGATATTCGGCCTGCTTGGTCGGCTTGTTGTGGTTCAGCACCTCGATGGCGACCGTTCCGCTGGTCTTCGAATTCCGATGCCAGTGGAAGGCCTGGAGCGAAAGGAATCCGCTGAACCCGACCTTGTACGTGCGGGTCTCATCCGGCTTACCGTCGATGACCCACCGGTAGCTGATCTCCGTGTCCGGAGCCGCCTGCAAGGTCGCCCACGCGGTCGGGTACGGCGCGGCGTCGCAGTCGCCGTAGTAGGCCACCGAGGTCAACCCGCCGATGCGGACCGTGCCCGGCGTCGGATCCTTCGGCACACAGGTCCAGGAGTAGGTCTGCTGGGTGAACGGCTTGTTGTGGTTGAGCACCTCAAGCCGTACGGTGCCGTTTCCGCTGCTCTGCGCGGACTTGTTCCAGAAGTCGCCGATCGTTTGGACGACGCCGGGCTTGAGCACCTCGCTCCGGACCGGCCCCGGCTTGCCGTCGGCCACCAGACGGTACCTGACCTCGGTCTCCCGGTCCGTCGTGAACAGCCCGTCCACGCGCATGCTGAAGGAACGGTCGCAGTCGCCCGCGTAGAGCGGCACGAGCACGTAGCGGAAGGCCACATTGGCGTCGTTGGGCCCTTCGTCGCAGGTGAAGGTATACGAGCGCTCGTCAGGCTGGGAGGGGCCGCCCTCGACCATGAGGCCGACCTTGTGCGGGCCGCCCCCGGCGGCACCGAGGGTCCAGGAGGCGGAGACGTCCTGGGAGCGGGCCTGGGCGGAGGCGGGGAAGTCCAGTACCTGCTTCTGCCAGGCGGCGCCGTCCATGAGCCACCAGTACGTGACCTGCTGTGCGGCTCCGGCAGGGAGCGTGACCCGCCCGGCGGCCCGGTACGCGACCGGCTCCGCGCAGGTGCCCGCGTAGTCGCCCGGGGTGAGCTCCACGATCTGCCGTCCCGGCGTCACCGGAGGCTGCGTGGGCGTGGACGTCGGGGTGGACGTCGGGGTGGGCGCCGGGCCGCTCTTGCAGGTCACCGCGTAGTCGGCGCGGCCGGAGTCGTGTCCGCCGGGGGTGAGGATGTGGACGGCCTTCCATCCGCCGGCGGAGTTGCCCACGCTCATCGGCAGCGTGACCTGGCGGATGCGCGACCCGCCGGCGGCGAAGTACAGCGACTCCGGCCGTCCTTCCCCGGTGATGCTGTCGATCCACCGGTAGTCGACGGTGGCCGGGGTGCGCGAGACCTGGATGGTCGCGGTGAACCGTACCGTCGCCGGGCAAACGCCGTTGTAGCTGCGCGGGCTGACGTCCACGTCCGCCGCCGACTCCAGCGGCCGTCCGGGCTGGGCGGGCAGCGGGTGGGAGACGTCCCACACCTGTGCGGGACCGTCACAGGCGACGCTGAACCGCGCCTTGCCCGACAGCCCCTTCTTGCCCACGATCTCGATGGCCTGCCAGCCGGTGGTGTCGCGGTCGAAGGTCTGCCGGTCTCGTACGATCACCTTGCGCGAGCCGTTGACACGGAAGCTCTTGACGACGCTCTTGCCGCCGTCGCCGCGTACCCACCTATAACGGACGATGCCCTTGCCCTTGGCCACCACCACCGCGGAGAACCCCACCGTGGTCGGACACGCGCCCGACCGCTTGGCGGGACTCGCCTTCACCTGGGCCACAGCGGTCTTGAGCGCGGGGGCGGAGGATGTGGCGGCGTACGAGGGAGGGGCGGCCAGCAGCCCGCTGAGCACCACCGTGCTCAGCAGCAACGCTGTCCTCTTCATCGGGATCCCTTTCTTCTTGCGAAAGGTTTCCATGATCAATGTCTCTACTTGGGAATCAGTTGGGTTTTAGTTGTAGTCCGGCCACGGCATCGGCCGGCCTGATCGCCGAACTCGCCGATGACGGCACCGAGTCGACCGGTGCGCCCGCTGAGTGAGACGCGGAAACGTTCACGGCTGGCTGGTCCCTGATGGTCGAGTTGGCCGCCGCTCTCATCTGTCACCGTCGCCTCGCCAAAGGAGAGACGGACGTCAGGATCAGGCCTGGCCGCTGAGCCGGGCGTAGGCGGCGGGTGGCATGCCGACCGCGGCGGTGAAGTCGCGGGTCAGGTGGGCCTGATCGGTGTAGCCAAGCTCGGCGGCCAGCGTGGCGAGGTCGAGGCCCTGGTAGACCCGCTCCGCGGCCTCGTGCAGCCGGAAGCGGCGGATCACCCACTTGGGGCCGATGCCGACATAGTCCCGGAACAGCCGCTGCAGCGAGCGCACCGACCGCCCCGATCTGGCGGCCAGCTCGTCGACCCTGGTCACGGACACGTCGTTCGCCACCATCGTCACCAGCGCCGCGACCTCTTCCGTCAGCGGATCCTGATTCGGCCTCAGACTCAGCAGGAACGTCTCGGTGAGCGCGATGGCGGCCCGGGTGTCGGGCTCGGCCAGGACCTGCTCGCCCAGGGTCGCGCCCGCTGCGCCGTACATCTCGTCGATCCCCACGAAGCGGCCGGTCAGCTGGGACACCGGGCCGCCGAGGAACGGCCGGAAGCCGCCGGGGCGGAAGCGCGTGCCGAGCACGCGGCCGCTGCCCCGCATCGTGTAGGAGAACCCGCCCTTGATCACTCCCGCGATCCGGTGGAAGTCCGCGGTGATCGTCATGTTCACGGTGGGGTGCGAGACGATGCGCTGTTCGTACGGCTCGGCGAGGTCGGTCCAGGTGACGACCCAGAAGTAATCCACATACGCCGAAATTTCAGGTGATGGCGCCTGACGGGCGAAATCGAAGGTGCTGAGCCCTGCGTACGGGTCGACCCAGCCGCGCTGTCGCGTTTCTACAAGCCGCGCCTCAGGTAGGCGGGGCATCATGGCTGCCATGGACGACATGATGCCGCTGATGACGCACGCCACCGAACGGACCGCGGGATTGGTGCGCGCGGTACGGCAGGAGCAGCTCGGGTCCTCGACGCCATGCGCGAAGTTCGACGTCAAGGACCTGATCAACCACCTCGAGTGGGTGGCGGAGATGTTCGAGTCGCTGGGGCGCAAGGGGCCGAACGTCGAGCAGGGACCTTACGCGGGCGACTTCCCCGAGCGGGCGGAGCGCATGCTGGCCGCCTGGTCGCGGCCCGAGGCGTGGGAGGGGACCAGCCCCGGCATGGGCCTGCCGATGACCACGCTGGCCCACATGTACCTCGTCGACATGGTCGTGCACGGCTGGGACCTGGCCAGGGCCACCGGTCAGGAGTACGAGCCGGACCCCGAGGCCGTCTCGCGGGCGCTGCACTTCGCCGACCAGATGGCGGAGACGGGCAGGCAGCGCGGCGCCTTCGGGCCGCCGGTGGCGGTGCCGGACGACGCCCCGCGGTTCGACCGCCTGCTCGGCGTCATCGGCCGGGATCCGGCCTGGACACCGTGATCCGCTCCAGCCCTTCAAGATGGTTTCCCGTGCCGGGAGGCGATGCCTGTGCGCACTTCCGTGAGATCTACGGGACGGATTCCCGTATGCCGCCGTCGCCGAACCAGGCCAGGTCGGAGTGGAGCCGCCGGGCGGCGCTGCGGGCGCTCGTCCACAGCCCGAACCCGCGGCCGTTCACACCGACGGAGTGAATGCGGGCCGGGCATGGCGAACGGCGGAGCCGGTGGTCGTCACCACCAGTAGGTGGGGTAGCGCGGGGTCACTCCGCTGCGTCCGATGAGCATGCCGACGAGCACCAGGACGACGGTCGCGGCGACGAGTATCGGCAGGAACGGCACCAGGGGCTGATGCTGGGCGACCACGATCGTCGCGGTGGCGGCGGCGGGCGAGTGCGGTGTACGAGTCAGGGCCGTGACCCCGAGGGCCAGGCCGCCGGCGACGGCGGCGGCCCAGATGGAGGAGCCGGCGACGGCCAGTACGGCGAATCCGGTGAGCGCCGCCAGCAGTTGGCCGCCGATCACGCTTCGCGGCTGCGCCAGCGGCAGGGTCGGCGCGCCGAAGACCAGGGCGGCGCTGGCGACGAGCGGGGGCATCAGCCAGACCTGGTCCAGTACGGTGCCGAACGCGACCAGGGTGACCAGGGCGATCGTGGCGCCCGCGGTGAAGACGGCGATGGCCGCCGTCTTCGGCCGGGCGGGTGCGCGGCTCCTGAGGCCCCGCCAGGCGTCCGTCGCGGTGGTCTCGTCGGCACCCCCGGCTTTCCCGCTCGTCGGCGAGACGAAGGTCGTCTTCTCGTCCTCCTTGCCGAAGGCGCCCGGGTACGCCACATGGGCGGTTCGCCAGGGTCGCGGCGGCTCCACCCGGGTCTCCGGATCCGGTGTGGGCCCCTTCAGGTGTCCCCTCTCTCCCGGCGAGATCTCCCTCGTGTCCCCGATGGCCTGCGGATCGAGCCGCGCGGTCGCCAGGACCTCTTCCGGTCCGGGCGCCTGCGGCAGGAACGGTGTCGTCCACCTGCGCATCCGGCCGGCCGGGAAGAAGTTGCGAACCCCCATAGAGAATCTCCTGCGATCTCGGTATCGGCCACCAAAAGTCGCAGAAGGCACTTGTGCCTTACTTGAAGGTCAGCGCAAGCGACTGCTCACCGGGCAGACGTCGGCCGATACGGCACCGCGGTGGTTTGTTGGGGCAGGGTGCAGGGGGTGCGGGGGCGTCCTGCGGCGATGGTGTCAATGGCCAGGGCGTGGAGTTCGCTCGACCGGTCGCGCCACCAGCGTCGCAGCAGTACGCAGGGGGGCAGCCGACCGCAGATCGCGCGGACGCCGCCGGGGCGGGGGGGCTCCAACCCCTACTGCGGATTCAACAGACAGGCTCTGGCAGAGACAGCCGGTAGTAAACCTCCTCTGTCGGTGGAAGGGGAGCCGACAGGAGTTGGACATGGCCGGACGGGACGAAGCCGAAACGCTCATAGAAGCGCCGGGCCTGGGTGTTGTCGGCCGCTACCCACAGGCCGATCTCCTTGTGTCCGTCAGCGCGGAGCTGCTTCGCGGCGGCCGTCATGAGCGCGTGGCCGAGACCGTTGGACTGCTCCTCGGGCAGTACATAGATGGCGAAGACCTCGCCGCCGATGTGCTCGTCACGGCAACGGCCGAGGTTGACGAAGCCGACGATCCTGCCGCCGATCTCGCCCACCAGAAGCGGTGTGAGTCCCTCGGCCAAGGCGTTGGCGAGCCCCTCCTCCATGCGTGCCACCGCGTTCGGCTCGACCTTGAGCGCGTCGAGGTAGTCGTCGGGCATGATCCCGCGATAGGCGGCCTTCCACGTGGTCACGCGCACGTACTCCCGGACTTCGATGTCCTCAGGCACGCCCGGGCGGATTGTATACGTCACGCGCACATGATGCCTGCCCGCCCGGCCATGATCATTTGAAGCGTGGCCGGACCACTGCAACGGCGCGATATCGGTCCCGGCGACGATGACGGATGTCGCCATGGTGCCGGAGCTGCCCCAGGGCACGTACGTCATGCTGGCCGACCTGGGGTACAGCGACGCCAGGGGAGGAGTGGACGCGTACGGCATCCAGTGCGAACTCCAGGTGGCGAGCCGCCTCGACCGGAAAGCGGTCGGGGAGTACGGCGGCTCCATGGCGTTCAACATTCCTGTCACGATCACCGATTCCACGGGTGCCGTCCGGCTGAGGTGCAAGACGTACGGTATGGCAGCCGGAAGGGAAGTACACGTCTCGTCCCCCACTCTGACGGCGATCTCCACGCCGAAGCTGACGACGAACCGCTAGCCGGCTCACAGCAGATACCGGGCGAGGTCGGCGATGGGGTGGGGGCGGATGAGCAGGTCGCGCAGGGAGTCCAGGTGGGCGCCGGGGGGGCCGGGGTCGGTCAGGCCGGTCTCGCGGACGGCGCGCTCCCAACTCGGGTCGTCGCTCGCGGCCTGCTCCAGGCGCCGTAGCGCGCTCACCCCGTCGATCTCCCTGGCCAGCAGGGTCAGCAGGTGCGGCCACTGGACGGCCAGCGCGGCGAGCTTGGCGACCTCGCCGTCCGAGGCGGGGGCCGCCCCGGCGAGGGCGCGGCGGTAGGTCAGGAACGAGTAGAAGCGGAAGACGTTCACGTACCGCTTGATCTCGCGCGGGTTGAAGAAGGTCAGCGCGGGGAGCACGAACTCGATCGCCAGATAGGCGTTCTCGTCGCTGTAGAGGTCGTCGAAGACCCGGTCGGCGGCCTCGCGGGTCGCCGCGCACAGGCCGCCGACGGCGTCCGAGCACTCGATGCCCAGGGCGTCCTGGGCCAGCCGCGCCGCCTCGTCGAGTGTCGTCGTGGTCGGGCGCAGTGCCCAGATGGCGTCCTGCAACCGGCTCACCTGGACCGGGTCCGGCGGCTCGGCCGCCCACGAGCCCGATGCGAGCGAGCCGTCCGTCAGCGGGGACGGTCCCAGCGCCTCCACCGGCGCCCACAGTTCCAGTCTCCGCGCGCCCGCCGGTGGCACGGATGTACGCCGCCCCTGCACGGCCGCTCCCGACCGCGTGGCGGTGCCGGACGAGCCCGGCGTGGCCGCGTCGTGCGGGAAGGGCCGTGCGGGAGGCAGGGGACCGCGCGAACGCGGTCCGGCCGGATCCGGGGGCGGGTCGAGCCGTTCCAGGGCGGCTGGGGGACCCGCCGGACGCGGTCCGGCCGGATTCGGTGTTCGTATGGCGCCCGGGTCACCCGGTCGTACGGTCTCCAGGCCGGGGAGAACGTCCGCGGGCCGGACGGTGTCGGCGACGCCGAGCAGTGCCCGTACGAAGGCGGGCAGCCGGTCGGCGTCGTCCAGCAGCGGCACGCTCAGCGGTAGCTGCACGATCTTCTCCAGGAACCGCCAGCCCAGGCCGGACCGCCCGCCGGTGGGCAGCGTCCCGGCCAGTTCCGGGTAGGCGGCCTCGACGTGCGCGACGACCACCTCCGGCTCCATGGCCAGCACGAACACGCAGTTGGGGAACTCGCCGGCGAGGAACAGGTTGATCGCCTCGATGACCTGCGCCACCGTTCCGGACGAGCAGCGGTCCAGGTCGTCCACGAACACCACCAGCGGGCGCTCCTCGGTGGCGACCAGGTCGAGGACCTGCCGCATGTCGGTCTGCACCAGGTGCAGGAAGCCGGTCTTGGACCGGTATCCGGGGGTGGTCGCGCCCTCGCCGCCCGCTCCGTCGGCCGCACCCGGGCCGAGCAGGTCGGGCTGCGTGACCAGGCCGCGGAACGCGTTGTCCGCCGACTCCCCGAAGAACCGGGCCAGCCGCAGCGCGCCCGCCC